>JALVAU010000085.1 GCA_027011025.1 Campylobacteraceae bacterium
GCATATATCTCATGTATGAAAAAGAGATATTTTTGAGGTATTCACTACCTATAGGTATCTTGTATGGTGCGGGCATCGGAAATCTACATGATAGGTTTGCATACAAGGGGGTTGTGGACTATATCTATTGGCATAAGTGGTTTAATTTTGCTGTATTTAATTTTGCAGATATTATGATAGACTTTGCTGTTGTTTGGATCATATTTGTCTCATACAAAAGGAAAAAAAATGCTTAAGATTGGAATAGTCGGGCTTGGTGGAGTCGGTGGATACATAGGAGCAAAACTCATACAGAACACTCTTGCGGATGTAACACTTTTTGCAAGAGGAAAACATCTTGAAGCGATAAAAGATAGAGGCTTAAAGATAAAAGACATGGATAAAGAGTTTGTTGTAAATCCAAAGAAGCTCGCAGACACTCAAAATGATAACAATAACGATATCTTTGATATAATATTTCTAAGTACAAAAAGTTATAGTTTTAAAAATATATCCGAAACACTCAATAAACACTCTGGAGACAATACGCTTATCATACCTCTCTCAAATGGTGTAAATCACAAGATAGAGCTACAACCCTACTTAGAACGGGGTGTTGTGCTTGACGGTTGTATCTATATACTCTCAAATATAAAAGAGTTTGGCACTATTGAGAAAAAAGCTTTGACTTTTTACCTTATTTTTGGTGATAGTCAAAATAGATTTCAAGGCAAACTGCAAACTCTAGAAAACATCTTAAACAAAAGTGGACTTAAATCCAAATTGAGCCGACAAATAGAGCGTGATTGCTGGAGTAAATATCTTCTTATCTCCTCTTTTGCAACTTTAACTTCATATTTTAATGAGCCAATGGGCTTTATAGTTGAAAAAAAGCTAGACCTTTTAAAAGAAGTACTAAAAGAGATAGTATCTATCGCAAATGCTCTACATGTAGATATAGGAGAAAGAGAGATGGACAAAACGATAAAACAGGTACAAAATATTCCTTATGATTCGCAAACATCCATGCAACTCGACTTTAACAACTCCAAAAAAACTGAACTAGAATCCTTAACAGGCTATATAGTTAAAGAGGCAAAGAGGCTGAAAATAGATGTCAAAAATATGGAAATGATGTATAAAGAGTTATCTAAGAGGGTCTCTTAAGTATTTTTTATGCCATTTTTGTGTATCATCACAATGTTTTTGTGGTCGCGTAGCTCAGTTGGTAGAGCACTACCTTGACATGGTAGTGGTCGTTGGTTCAAGTCCAATCGTGGCCACCATTTATCTTTGTATTTTTTGGGTGATAGGAATAATAACGGTAAACAAGGCTCCGTTGTTTTTATTTTCAAAATTTAACTCTCCTTGAAAACTGTTTTCTATAATTATCTTAGACATATAGAGACCAACTCCAGTGCCTTTTGATTGAGACTTAGTTGTAAAATATAGTTCAAAAATTTTATCTTTTATATCAAGAGGTATTCCTAGTGCATTATCTTGAATTGTAATTTTTGCTCTATCTTGCTCTTTTAGGACTTTTATCTCTACCTTGCCATTTTTGATATTGTTTGAGAGTATTGCATCTTTTGCATTATTTAAAATATTTAAAAATACTTGCTCTAATTTCTTTTTATCCCCTCTTATGAAGATATCTTCTTCACACACACAAGAGATATCAATCAAACTATGTTCAAATGAGCACTGGGCTACATTTGTCATACTTTTCAACTCTTCTCTAAGGTTAAAAGTTTCAATTTGCTCAGAGGGCTTAAAAAAATCTCTAAAGACATCTATCGTTCGTGAAAGATATGTTATATTTTTTTCCATCCTGATTAAGCTTTTTTGCATTATCTCTTTTGTCAGATATCCCTCATCCTCTAGTAGCATCATTTTACTTACAGAGATCCCGAGTGTATTTAAAGGTTGTTTCCACTGATGAGAAATATTTCCAAGCATCTCCCCCATGGAAGCTAGTTTATTTTGATTTTGCACAAGAATAAGTTGTTTTTTACTCTTTTCCATCTCATTTAAAATTGTATTTTTATATCTCATAAAAACTTGCTTGCTCTTTTGCGAAAGAACATAAAGTAAACCTAATAATAAAATTGCAATAGCCGCAAAAAGAGCTATTAGTTTTATGAGAGTATCATTTAGCTGTACTGCCAACTTCTTCTCTTTAGTATTTATCTTCTTGTGTATATTTTTGAGACTTTCACTTAGACCGATTATCCATCCCCATCCATCTAAATTAGCTATATAAGTTATAGTATTTGACTTTTTTGATATTTTACCACCTACAAAACCTCCACCGTTTTTCGCAAATTTTACTATCTTTTGCACAAAAAATTTACTACTATTATCTTCTGCTCCAACCAAAACTTTACCATTATTTGATAAAATAAAATAATATCCATTTTTATTATATTTGATATCTTGCACCTCTTTTATTATCTTATTTTGTAAGTTTTTCTCAAAATCAACCAAATATTCCCCTGTTCCTATAAACCATTCAAAAGGCTTAAAATATCTACCATATCCTATCTTTTCAAAACTAGCAAAACCCTTATCTGGTTTTTTCCAATACCAAGTATAAAAAGTACTAGAATTTTCTTTGCATAGTTTAGCCATATTTCTAACAACATAATCACCTTTTATATCTCTATAGCCAGAAAAATCTTCTCCTTCAAACTCCGGTGCCACAGGGAGCAAAACATTTTTTAAACCCATAGTATAGATAAAAAAATACCCTCTTTTATTATTGAATCTTATCGGTCTTAGAGCATCTTTTATCATCTTTATCACAGTTTTTTTATCTTTATTCATATTTTGCTTATATATATTCATGCTAATCTCATAAGCCATATCAACTTTTTCTTTCAGTTCACTTTTTAAACTCTTTTTTGCTGTCCTTCTTTGATAATTTATCTGTCTAACGAGGGCTAAAAGTTCATTTTTGATTTTACTTTTTTTGATCTGCAACAGACTCTCTCTTGTATCTTTTATATCCTGTTCACCATTTTGAATTTTATTGTTGATAACGATCAAGAGGGCAATAATGAAAAAAACTGAGACCAAAAAAACAGGTACTATTCTCATCAATTTTAAGATTTGCTTCTCTTGTTTATCCACTATCTACCCTCTTATAAACTATTTTTCAAAAAACACATAATCATTTTTTCCAGCTTTTTTGGCTTCATACATAGCTTTATCTGCGTTATGTATCAGTGCATCGCCTGTTTTATTGCTATTTGGATTGTATATGTCTATACCGATGGAGCAGCTTATATTTACACTTATACTACTACTAAGGTTAAATTTACTTTTTAGTTTTGATAAAATATCTTCTGCTATAAATAGAATATTTTGCATACTTGTTATCTCTTCTAGTATGATTACAAATTCATCCCCGCCATACCTAGCAAGAGTATCTATTTTTCTAATCGATGATTTCATTCTCCACGATACTTTTTCAAGTAGTTTGTCACCTATTTTGTGTCCATATGTATCATTTATAATTTTAAAATTATCAAGATCTACAAACAGAAGTGCAAACATCAAACCTGTTCTGTTACTTCTAAGCATAGCTTGTTTTAACCTATCGTGTAAAAGCGTTCTATTTGGTAAATTTGTAAGCAAATCATAGTTCGCAAGATATGTTAGCTTTTTTTCTCTATTTGCTTCATCAGTTCTATCTTGAACAACTTTCAGAAGAGCATATGGGTTTCCATCTATGTCTTTTATGGGGACTGTCTTGATGCTAAAGCATTGTTTTAATAAGCCAATACTTTTATCTTCATACATACTTTCAAAACTCTTCCCTGTTTTTATAGCATTTTTGCTATCGCACTGATATCCTAGAGTTGTACATGGCACACTATACCCATAAAGCGCCTCATAACACTTCGTAGGAGATGCTTTGTTCCAGTATTTGCCTGTCTTTACTGCATTGTTGGCAAATAGTATATTTTTATTTAAATCTGTAACCATTATACTATCAGGAAACTCCTCTAGTATAGCTTGCATAAGCATTTTTTTATTTTGGAGCTCTTTATCTTTTTGTATAGATTCACACTCTTTTAAAATAGTATCTAGCAAAAGTGTTGCATTTGTTGGCTTTAACATATATCCGGATATTTTATACTCTATTGCCTTTAAAAAAATATCATTATTAGCATAAATAGTATGTAATAGTATGGGGGCGTTTTTATCTATTTTTCTGATTTCAACAGCCATTTCAAAACCATCCATAACAGGCATTCCAACATCACTTAAGACTATATCTGGACGATTTTTTGCAAACTTTTTAACACCTTCTTGCCCATTTTTGGCTCTAAAACAGACTTTAAAAAAGATATCAAAAAGCTCTCCAAGCTCCTCAAGTTCACTCTCATTATCCTCCACTACAAGGATACTAAGCTCCTTTAAAAGAGTGTATCTATTTTTCATATAACACTGCTTATCATGTATCTACCGCCATATATATTTTCTATCAAGCCCTCACAATCCAACTTTTTTCTGAGTTTATATACAATATTTCTTATGTTTTTTGGATTATACTCTTTTTCTTCATAATCCCATAAGTGGTAAAATAGATCTATGCTATCCATAGGTTTATTTAGATTCTCTATGAGTATCCCCAAGAGTTTAGTCTCACTTTTTGTTAAATTGATAAGCTTGCCATGCTTTGTCAAAAGAGATTGGTCTTGGTTCCATAAAAAATTTCCCTCCAAAAGTATCTCTTTTTTGGGAAGTTTCAATTTTTCATAGCATACCCTCATAGCTTCTTTTAATTTTTTTGAATTAAGCGGCTTAATCAGATAGTCCACTATACCCAATTTGATAGCTTTTAATAGTTTTTCTTTGTCATCATAGGCACTAATCACAATAACAGGAATTTTAATCCCCATTTTATCAAGTTGCCAAATCAAAGAAAATCCATCTTCCTCGGGCATTTGAATATCCGTAAAGATTACATCCGGCTTTTTTTCAATGATAATATCAAGTGCATCTTTTGCACTTTGGGCTCTATATACAGTTGAAAACTCAAAATCCAGATACTCACTCATACTCTCAAGCGACTCTGCATCATCATCAACTACAAGAACCGAGTAATTTTGAAATCTATTCATATCAACCTTTAACTTAAAAACTGTCTGCTATCATAAAGATTATATCAAAATAGTGTCTCTAAAATGTCATTTTTATCTATTTTTAACTACAAATCACAACTGACTTCACCTCCGTATAGTCATCTTCTATAGCAAATTTCGGACCCTCTTTTCCTATGCCACTTTGTTTGAAGCCACCGTAAGGTTGTATATCAAAACGCAAAGTTGGTATATCATTTATCACAACACCTCCTGCATCTAAATCATCTATGGCTTTTGATGCTGTGGCTAAATTATTTGTAAAAATTGAATACTGTAAACCAAAATCAGAATCATTCATAGATTTTAGTGCATCCTCATAGTCATTCTTTGCTATCAAAGAGACAATAGGTGCAAAAACCTCTTGGCAAACGATGTTCATATCCTCTTTTACATCAACCATGATAGTAGGCTCCATCACTAAACCCTCATTTGAGCCTCCAAACAAGACTTTTGCACCCTCTTGTTTTGCATTTGCTATCCAAATTTTTGCTTTATCAACGGCATCTTCATCAATCATAGGACCTATGAAAGTTTTATCATCATAAGGATTTCCGACTACAAGCTTGCTACTCTCATCTGCAAGAAGTTTTGAAAACTCATCATATACCTCTACATGTACATAGATTCTCTGAAGAGAGATGCAGACTTGTCCAGAGTTGACAAAAGCTCCTATGGCACACTTTTTAGCTGCATCTTTTAAGTTTGCTGACTTATCTATAAAAGTTGCCGCATTTCCGCCAAGCTCCAATGCTATCTTTTTTATGCCAGCTCTTTTTGTGATAAGATTTCCCACAGGAACACTTCCTGTAAAGCTGATGACTCTAGGAGTTTTACTTGTTACCAAAGCATCATTTACACCCTCTCCGCTATATAGAACGCTAAGTGCATCTTTGACGGCATAAGGGCTCTCAATGAATAGCTTTGCCAATGAGTATGCACAAAGAGGTGCGGCAGAGCTTGGCTTGAGGACAACCGCATTTCCACTCACTAAAGCAGGGGCGATCTTGTGAGCCACAAGGTTTAAGGGAAAATTAAACGGAGTGATAGCAAGAGCAACACCAACCGGTACTCTTTTAAAAAACGCCAAAGTTTTTTTACCACTTGGCATCGCGGTTGTATCAAAACTCTCACCACTTATAGTTATCATCGTGTGAGCTGAGAGTCTTATGGTCTCAATACATCTATTTACCTCTCCTCTTGCAAAAATCATCGGTTTTCCCACTTCATCACAAATAAGTTTTGCAAATTTTTCACTCTCCTCTTCTAGCTTATTTGCAACATCTTCAAGCCAAGAAACTCTTTGGTGCAGGGGTGATTTTTTCGTCTCTTTTGAAGCACTTTTTGCTTTTAGGTATGCCATCTCTACATCACTTGTCGTACATATTGGATAACTCGAAACAACATTTGAATTAAAAGGGTTTTTAACCTCTATATAGTTTTGCGTACTCTTGCACTCACTTCCTAAAAATATCTTTGCTCTGTTCATCTTGTACTCCTTGGGAGGCACCTCAATAATAGATAATTGTGGGTATTGCCTAATTATTAGAGTTGCCCTAAAACATTATTTAATCTAAACTTGGGTATTATTATAGCTATTTTATTATTAATAGGTTGAAAAAATTATGGAAAAAGCAAAATTTATATGGATGGATGGAAAATTAACTCCTTGGGATGAGGCAAATGTACATATCTTAACTCACACTCTGCATTATGGAAATGGTGTTTTTGAGGGAACAAGAGCTTATATGACAGACAGAGGCTTGGCTATATTTAGACTAAGAGATCATACAAAAAGACTTTTAAACTCAGCAAAAATAACAAGAATTACACCACCTTATAACATCAAAGAGCTAGAGGATGCACAGCTTGAAGTTTTAAGGGTAAATGATTTTAAATCAAATGTATATCTTAGGCCTCTTATATATCTTGGTTACGGAATAATGGGATTATACCATGTGAATGCTCCTGTAAAAACTGCCATTGCAGCTTGGGAATGGGGTAGCTACCTTGGAGATGAAGGTCTAGAAAACGGTATAAGAGTTAAAATATCTTCGTTTACAAGAAATCCTGTTAGCTCTACTATGGGCAAAGCAAAAGCTGCTGCAAACTATCTAAATTCACAATTAGCAAAATATGAAGCAATGGATGCAGGATATGAAGAGGCTCTTTTGCTCGATGAAGATGGATTTGTTGCCGAGGGTAGTGGAGAGTGCTTTTTTATAGTAAGAGATGGGGTACTTATATCGCCTCCAAATGACACTTCACTAGAGAGTATCACACAAAATACAGTACTCATGCTAGCTAAAGATGCCAATATCCCTATAGAGAGGAGAAGAATAACAAGAGATGAAGTATATATAGCAGACGAAGCGTTTTTTACCGGAACTGCTGCAGAAGTAACACCGATAAAAGATGTAGATAATTACATAATCGGTGATGGAAAAAGAGGTGAGATGACAAAGCAACTCCAAGAAGCATATTTTGATGTAGTATATGGCAGAAATGATAAATATAGAGATCTGTTAACTTTCATTTAGATAGTTACAGTAGAATTCAATAAAATTTTAAAGGATAAAAATGCCCGTTGATTTAAATGATTATTTTAATAAGAAAAGTGGAAATGGTGGAGGAGGAAACTCTGGAAATAACCGCCAAACTCCAAATATAGAGCCTCCAGATTTTTTTAAAAATCTAGGCAAAAAAGCAGGTTTTTTATATGTTTTAATTGCTATTGTTGTAATTTTAGTCATTGCTAAGCCTTTTGTTGTCATAAATTCTGGTGAAATGGGCATAAAAGCAACTGCCGGTAAGTTTGACCCAATTCCTATGAATCCGGGATTTCATCTCTTTTTACCTTTTGTGCAAACAGTATTTATAGTTGACACTAAAGTAAGAATCATGAACTATACTTCCGGTGCTGATCAAGAAGTAACTCAAAGAGGCTCTGGCATAAAAAATAAAAATGCAATATCTGTACTTGACTCTCGTGGACTTCCTGTATCTATCGACCTTACAGTCCAATACAAACTAGAGCCGTCAACCGCTCCTCAAACAATCGCAACATGGGGTTTGGCATGGGAAGATAAAATCATAAATCCCGTAGTAAGAGATGTCACAAGAAATGTAGTAGGACAATATCCTGCAGAAGAGCTACCTGTGCTAAGAAATGTTATCGCAGCTAAGATAGACCAACAAATCAGAAAAAATATAGATGCACAGCCCGGACAACCCGTGCAACTTCTTACAGTCCAGCTAAGAAATATCATACTTCCTCAAAAAATAAAAGACCAAATAGAGAGAGTTCAGATAGCAAAACAAGAGGCTGAAAGAACAAAGTATGAAGTTGAGCGAGCAAATCAAGAGGCTAAAAAGAAAGCTGCTCTTGCAACCGGTGATGCCAATGCAAGAAAAATACAAGCTCAAGGTCAGGCAAATGCAGTAAAAATTGAAGCAGACGCAAATGCTTATGCCAATATTGAGATTGCTAAAAGTATCACACCCAACCTACTTCGCCTTAGACAAATAGAAGTACAGGGTAAATTTAATGATGCCTTGCAAGTCAATAAAGATGCAAAAATATTTTTAACACCAGGTGGTGCTGTTCCAAATATTTGGGTAGATACAAAAAATACAAAAGAGATGACAAGCATAAACAAGTAGGAATATATGAATCAAGAGATATTGAACAACATAGACTGGGATAAAAATCCAATGATCCCAGTCATCGCACAAGACTTTGAAAATGGCAAGATTTTGATGCTCGCCTATGCAAATAAAGAAGCATTTGATCTGACACTCAAAACCAAATTTGCCCACTACTACTCAAGAAGCAGAAAAAAACTGTGGAAAAAGGGAGAACAGAGTGGGCATACTCAAGAGGTAAAAGAGATATATCTTGATTGCGATAGCGATACTATTTTACTGAAAATCAAACAAAACGGTGTTGCTTGTCATACAGGACGGATGTCTTGCTTCTTTAACAGGGTTGATACAAAAGAGGAACTACCTCCCATAGAGACTAAAATCGACTCTTATAGCATTAGTGATACTCTTTATCATGTTATATGCGAAAGAAAAAATGCAGATCCCAAAAAGTCATATGTCTCCTCTTTGTTTAAAAAAGGAGAAAATAGTATCCTAAAAAAAGTTGTAGAAGAGGCTGGAGAATTTTGTTTTGCCATCAAAGACAAAGATGAAAAAGAGATTATTTATGAAGCGGCAGATTTGGCTTTTCATACTCTCGTTGCACTAGGATATAAAAATATAAATCCTGATTTAGTAAAGCAAGAGCTTAAAAAAAGATTTGGCTTAAGTGGCATAGAGGAGAAGAATAGCAGAGACAATGAATGAACTAAAATCTTCAATCTTAATCTATATAAACCACTTTGGGCTATATGACTATATAGCCTATTTGTGGTTAATATTAACTTTTTTAATCCTCATATTTTTATCACTCTTGCTCATAAAAAAATCCACCAAACTATCAATAATAATGATACTTTTTTCATTTTTTCTTCTTTTTATCGGACCTTTTGTCTTAAAATATTTTTTAGATAAAACGATCAGACCAGTAAAAATAGAGCATGTAAGATACAAAAAACTACACTTTTCAAACACTCTTATTGTTGACTCAGATATCAAAAACATATCAAAAAAGTCTTATAAATTATGTCAAATAAAGACAAAAATATATAGATACTCAAAATCAAAATTTAAAACTTTTATAAACAAACTAAAGCCAATCAAATATATGACGATTTTAAGAAAAGTAGGATTAAAGGCGGGTGATACTATGAGCAATAGAACTGTATTTTATAACTTTTCATACAATTACGACATAAATACATCCGTAACCGCAGAGTGCTATGGAGAAGGGTTATGATTTCATATTTTACAATTGTTCATATAATCACCCTGATTATACTTTTTATTTTGTTTATTATTCTACTTATTCTCTCTTTGAAAGAGACAAGAAAAAAAGTTCTTGTAGCGATGATTTTCTCTAACTTTTTAGTCATATCAATGTTGGCAGTTTTTTCAATGTTTGTTCTTGACAAATATACCAAAAAAGCAAGGCTAGAAAATGTAACTCACTCTCGAATTCTGATCAGTGAATCACTAGTAATTTCTGGTCGGGTTAGAAATATAGGAAAATTTGGTATATCAAAATGTTTTCTACATGTAAAGCTAGTTAATAACGCAGTAGAGTCGGGTAAGCTTACAGGCTCTACAGTCTATAAGCCGACCACGGGGCTTGGATTTTTAACAAATAAAATTGATGGTAATGCCAAAAAATCTACAATAGAAAAAGATTTTTTAATAGCTAAAAATTTAAGGGTTGCTGAGCTAAGAAACTTCAGCGCTTCTATGAGATACCCATCATATTTTGTAAATCCGAGAATGATTTATAAACTACACTGTAGATAGCTTAATTAATTGGTGTTACTTCTGGTTAGGTACTTATCACTTTATAAAGTAGTTTCCATCGAAACTCACAAGTGAATAGCTCCTCTCATCTCCTATACTTTTAACCAATGAATCTATACTTAGAAAACTAAGCGAATCTGCCTTTATATATGCTCTTATCTCTTCTACGCTCATATTTGCACTTATAAGCTCTTCATAACTTGGGGTGTCTATACCGTATTTGCAAGGATGCTCAATAGTTGGCGAAGTTATACACATATGCACCTCTTTTGCTCCCGCATCTTTTAGTATCCTTATAATTCTTTTTGCGGTTGTACCCCGCACCAAGCTATCATCTACGACTACTATCTTCTTGTCTTTTAGCAGATAGGAGATTGGGGATAGCTTCAGTTTTACTTTCATATCTCTTCTTGCTTGAGTAGGTTCTATAAAGGTTCTGCCGACATAGTGATTTCTAACTATCCCCATCTCAAAAGGAATACCACTCTCATTTGCATATCCAAGTGCTGCGCTAACTCCACTATCAGGTACGGGGATCACTAGATCTGCTTGGATTTTATTCTCCTTTGCCATTGCTCTACCCATCTCTTTTCGTACTTCATATACACTCTTGCCGTCTATAACACTATCTGGTCTAGCAAAATATATATACTCAAATGCACAAATTTTTGGATCTGGCTCAAAAAGTTGAATACTCTCGTACTCATCTTTGCTCTTATCAAAGATAATCATCTCGCCGGGTCTTATATCTCTTATAAATTTTGCACCGACTAAATCAAACGCACAAGTTTCACTTGAGACTATATACCCACCAT
>JALVAU010000086.1 GCA_027011025.1 Campylobacteraceae bacterium
AATCATACTAGTGACTCACTCTGAGGAGTTGCTAAGAAGTGTCGCAGATTGTCTCATAGTCTTTTCAAGCAAAGGAGCGCAATATTTTGATGATGGATATGATGCATTTTTAGAAAAAATTGGCTGGGAAGACGAGGAAGAGCAGAGAAAAGAGAAAAAGCCGGTTAAATCAAATAGGTATGAAAATAAAAAAAGAAGAGCCGCCCTTCTTCAAGAGCGAAATAGGCTGACAAGCACACTGAAAAAAGAGATAGAAAAACTAGAAAACCATATAATAGGGCAAGAAGAACTGCTAGAAAAAAATCAACAAGAGTTGATAAGATTGTCTGCTCAAAATGAGAGTTCAAAAATAATAGACTTGTACAAAATTATCGCAAAACAAGAAACCGATATAGAAGAAGCATTTGAAAAACTAGAAGTTTCACAAGGAAAATTTGAAGAAATAACACAAAAATACGAAAAAGAGTTTGAAAAACTAGAGAAATAATTTACTAACCTTACGCACTATATGACATCGTCAGTGAGTTTTAAGGCGTAAGGTCGGTAATCCAAAAAAGGAATCATATGGAAGCTGTAAATTTAATCTTCATCATCACATCATCAATTCTTATTATAACTCCGGGACAAGATATGATTTTGGTTATGTCTCGTTCTATTTCACAAGGTAGGAAAGCAGGTGTGATGACAGCACTTGGAGTGAGTGTTGGGCTACTTGGACATACAATCTTGGCAACTTTAGGGCTAGGCGCTCTTCTGTTAGCTTCGGAAACCCTCTTTACTATTGTAAAAATTATCGGTGCAGGATATCTGTTTTATTTAGGAATACTTCTATTAAAAAGTGACCATTCAAAACTAACTATGGACAATTTGCCAAAAGTATCATATAAAAGGATGTTTATACAAGGTGCATTATCAAATTTAACCAATCCTAAAATTGCGATATTTTTCTTTTCATATCTTCCTCAATTTGTCGTATCAAATGGTACGCCGGCATCAACTCAACTTTTTATTTTAGGTATAACTTTTGCCATAGTGACATTTTGTATAAAAGCCCCTGTCGGATATATATCCGGTTCTCTGTCGTCTTATATAAAAGCAAGACCAAGTGTTTTGAGCCGTATTTATAAGATAAGTGGAGTTATATTTATCGGGCTTGGTTTAAAACTGGCATTTGAAAAAAGAGTTTAGTTAAGGAAAAAGGCAATTTTAATGTACGATACACTTAAAAATGATAAAGAAAATATAGAATATCTAATAAAAGAGTTTTATGCTCTTAGTATTAAGTATCTAAAAGAAGCAAACAGTAGAAAAGTAGGTATATCACAGCCAAGATTTGAAAAGGGCTTTCTACCGCATGATGGAAAGGGTTTTTTAAGAGCACTAGAGTTGTTCAAACAAAAGTTTGAACTGTATATGAGCGGAAGTTCAAGCTCTAGGTATTTTGGTTTCGTAACAGGTGGAACGACTCCGGCTTCACTCTTGGGAGATTGGATTACATCTTTGTATGATCAAAATGTTGCAAATCTTGGAGAATCATGCTCATCTGATATAACCATAGAGACTCTTAGTCAGCTAAAAGAGCTTTTTGAACTTGATGATAGTTTTGAGGGTATTTTTGTCAGTGGTGCTACGATGTCAAACTTTGTAGCTCTTGCAACAGCAAGAGAGTGGTTTGGTAAGCATTTTGGTGTAAATGTTGCAGTTGAGGGCTTATGTAAAATCCCCAAGAAATTAAGTGTGCTAAGCGCAACTCCACACTCTAGCATATATAAATCTCTCTCTATGCTAGGCTTAGGCAAAAACTCGGTAGAGTTGATAGAGACCAAAAAAGATGCAGAAGCTATCTCTTTGAGTGATTTAGAATCTGCACTAAAGAGACAAAATGGCACTCCTTGTATAGTTGCGGCAAATGCAGGAACCGTAAATACGGTTGATTTTGATGATATTCAAGAGATTGCAAAGCTAAAAGAGAGATATAATTTTTGGCTACATGTAGATGCTGCTTTTGGTGGTTTTGCCAAGTGTTCACCAAAGTATAAATATCTTGTAGAAGGATTAGAAAAGGCTGACAGTATAACCATAGATGCACACAAATGGCTAAATGTACCATACGACAGCGCTATGAGTTTCACAAAACATTTGCCTTTGCAGTTTGAAGTATTCCAAAACTCTGCTGCATATCTACAACAAAATTTTTCAAATGATAACTTTGTGCATCTTACTCCTGAAAATTCCCAGAGATTAAGAGCTTTACCTACTTGGTTTAGCTTAAATGCTTATGGCTATGAAGGGTATCGTGAGATTGTCGAGCGTAACTGTGCCTTAGCGAAAGAGATATCATTGAAGATTCAAAATTCAGAGGATTTTTTGCTCTTAAGTCCCGTGAAATTGAATGGTGTCTGTTTTACTCTAAACAGAAAAGATATAGATA
>JALVAU010000087.1 GCA_027011025.1 Campylobacteraceae bacterium
CCATTTATAAAATCTTTTAAATCCTGTTTTGTTTTGGATGAAAAGATAAATTTTTTGTTTATTAGCTCAAAACTGCTAAGTTTTTTTAGATTGTTTCCAATAGAACATACTTTTTTACCGAGCATAAGTCCTTCTGCTAAAACCATAGAGTTTATACCAAATAGAGCATCTATGGAGTTTAAAAGAGGGTATTTGTTGCTACTTGTATCTAGCGCTATAGTGCAATTTGTCGTTTGAAGGGTTGAGAGATATTTTTCTATTTTGTCTTTGTTGTGTTTTGGATGAGGTCGAAAGAATAGTTTCGTCTTTTTGTTGGATTTTTCAAGTGTATTTAGCAGTAGTTCAAACTGTGTAAATTCATTGATTCCATACTCTTTTTCTATCTCGTATCCTTTGATCTTTTCCGCAGCATATAGATAGGTATTTTTCTCTACTTGTACAGAGGTTTTTTGTTTTATTGCTTCCTCTAAAAAGGCACTTCCTAGTGTCAATATCTTGCTTGTGCAGGTTGGATTATTTTTTAAAATTCCAGCTTTAGCAATCTCATCTATAACGATAATAAAATTTGGAAATATCTCTATGTTTTTATCTGTATGAAAAAATCTTTTGAAGTTCATCCAGTGGTCAAAGTAAGCAACAGATTGAATATTTAACTTTTTTGCCTCTAGCCACAACTCTTTGTCACTGTTGCTTAAATAGCTTGTCCCTGTTACAAGAAGTTTAAAATTTTTAAGTTTAGGTAACAAGTCCTCTATATTGCTTATGGATTGATAAGGTATATTGTTGTTCTTAAATATCTCTATAGCATAATCTTGTGCATATACTTTTGCACTTGTGAAGCTTGAAATAAAAGAAACCAATGGTGAAGCACCGCCGGGATCTCTTGCAAAAAAAAGAATTTTTTTATCTAAGCTCATTTAGATTCTCTATCACTTTCAATATGCCATCAGCTATATCTTTAGCATCATCTAAACTCAAAGGCTGATAGTTAAATATATTTACAATAGTCTCTTTTTCATATAGTCTTTCTGCAACTGGACACAATCCTTTGCTGTAGTTTATCTTTTTTGTATAGCGGGCATTGTTTACAAATGGATATCCACCTTTATAAGCTATTTGTTGTTGATAGAGTGGTTCTAGGTAGAGTGGCTTTAGATAACCGCCCCAAATAGGAATCCCCTCTTTATTTAGTGCCTCTATGAATTTTGCTCTACTTACACCGGCTTTTTTTTCATCAAATCTATATACATCCATATAGTATATGTGAGTTGAATTTTCTCTTACTGTCGGTATGGTTAAAATATCTTGATTTTTAAGTCTATTATGAAGATAGTTGGTAAGTTTGAATCTATGAGCATTTAAAGTATCAAGTTTTTTTAACTGCTCAATTGCAACAGCAGCTTCAACTTCTGTCATACGAAAGTTAAATCCGAGCATATTTACCAGACTTTTTGGCACAAACCGCTCATCTTCACTTCCAACAAGAGCTTCAGCATGATTTCTTATGAGAGACATTCTGAGAGCTAGTTCTTTATCATTTGTAACAGCTATGCCCCCCTCCCCACACTGTATATTTTTATGTCTATTTAGGCTAAAGACTCCGATATCAGCCAATGTTCCTGCAAAACTTCCATCTATTTTTGCTCCGGGTGCTTGAGAGGAGTCTGATATGACTTTTAGATTATGTTCTTTTGCAATGTTCATAATCTCTTTTATATCTGAAGATTGCCCGTGAATATCTACTGCGATGATAGCTTTTGTATTTTCTGTGATAGCCTCTTCAATCTTTGAAGTATCTAAGCAAAACATATCTTCTTCAATATCAACAAAAACAGGAATGGCATTATAAAAAAGTATTGAGGTTGAAGTTGCTGACATTGTATATGGTGGAACGATAACCTCATCTCCCGGCCCAATCTCAAGTGCACCAACGGCCATGATAAGAGCAGATGTTGCGGAGTTGCAAGAGATAGAGTGTTTTATATTAAACTTTTTACTCCATATATTTTCAAGCTCTTTTACATATTTTCCACCAAAAAACTCATCGCTAGGACTTCCTACAAAACCTGATAGCACTCCACTTTTTAAAACTTTTATTCCTGCTTCAACTTCTTCATTTCCTGTTGTAACACTAGGAGGAAAAGGTTTTTCTCTTATAGGGGTTCCGCCATGAAGTGCTAATTTCATATTAAATCCTCTTTTGTAATTATATAATCAGGCGGCATATCTTTTAAGGCAATTCTTCCTATAACAAATTGATCTGCTTCAGGACTTAATCCAATACCCGGTCTTTTGTAGTTTATATCTTCTTCTCCTATAATATCACCTTTGTTTATCTCTTTTGCTGTGACTATACTTCTTCTAAACTCACTTTTTCTTTCGTTGCTCTCTATGCTAGTTATCCGAAATGAACCCAACGCTTTTGATATGCGACTCGAACTCTCACAGATGGTTTTTAGCTCGTCAGGTGTAGCAGAAACCTTGTGGTCCCAGCCAAACATCTCTTTGTCTAGGGTAAAGTGTTTCTCTATCAGACAAGCACCTTTTGCCACACTTGCAAGTGGTATCGCAGTACCTAAAGTGTGATCTGAAAAGCCAATTGGATAATCGGGATAGAGTTTTTGAAGAGATTCTATGTTGTTTAGATTTACCTCTTCGTCTTTTGGAGGATAAATTGCAACGCAGTGAAGTATAATGATATTTCTGTTTCCTGCTTCTTCTATCGTTTTGACAGCTTTGTCTATTTCATAAAGTTCGCTTAATCCTGTTGATATAACCATGGGTCTATTTTTTCGTGCAAGATAGTCTAAAAATGGGTAGTTATTAAGATCCATAGAAGCTACCTTTATAAAAGGAGCATCAAGAGCATCTACCAAAAAGTCAGCCTCTTTTTTTGAAAAAGGGGTTGATGCAAAGTCTATCTCCAGCTCGTCACAGATTTTTTTCATCTCCATGAGTTCAGATTCACTTATAGAGAATTCTTCAACAATCTCTTCAAGCGTATAATCATCTCTATCTCTATAATCATCACCGATAAAACAGTTCTCTTCATATTTTACTTTAGAAAAGATACTATCTTTGCTCCAGCTTTGAAACTTGACACAATCTGCCCCCGCTTTTTTTGCTTCAATGATAAGTTTTTTAGCTAATTCCATGTCACCGTTATGATTTGAACCAAGCTCGGCGATTATGTATGGTTTGCAAAAATTATATATCTCTTTTGTTTGTGTTAGATTTATTTTCATATTAATCTCTCTCTTTTTTATCGTATCTCTTTTAGAAGCATGAAGCTCTCTGCATATTCACAATTTGCACTAGCGCCTCTTATTGTGGCCAAAGCTTTTATAT
>JALVAU010000088.1 GCA_027011025.1 Campylobacteraceae bacterium
TTCTTTGGAATTCACCTTGATAATTTCTCTCGCTATAGAGATTAACTTTTGGAATTCCTCCTCTCTTTGAGAAGATACTGAAGAGTTGTTCTATATTAAAATGTCTTTTGTCAAATGCTATAAATTCTTCAAAATCCAATGGATACAGATGTAATTTGTGAAAATTTTCTAGTTTTATTCTCCTATCGTCACTGCTTATAATTATCTCTTGTGTTTTCGGTGGGAAAAATGAAAAATCAAAATTTTCCAAAATCAATACTTTTATATTTTTTTTTACTATAAATTTTTTTAATTTTTTTTCATCTATGCTGTTTGGATCAACTCTAATATCATCAAAATCAATATAAAGATACTCGTCTGAGTTAAAATTTTGTAGATAATCCACTATCAAATGGGTCTTGCCTGATTTTCTTGGACCAAGCAAAAGAGTTTTTTTGCTCGTAATTCTAATTTTTCTATCGTAAAAAAAGCTATTTTTTAATTTTATATCATAAAGGGTCTCTAGTAAAATCATAATACAATGATATTCTTATCCTTATTAAAAGGAAATAAAATTAGTTTAAAAAGAGTAAAATCCCCTAAATCATTGACTTTTAAGTGATTTTTTAGTACAATCTCGTTCCTTATTAGGTCATCACTGACTATTTTTATTCATTGACTGCTTTAGCAGTTAAAGCTATTTCTAGGCAACAGCCTAAGCTTTAGTGCAATGAATTTAAAAGGGACTTTGTTCCTTTTAAAGAAAACAGTTAGATAGGTGACAAGTTCTTTTTTAGGGGTAATTATGGAAAAAATACGACTTAAACTCAAGGCACATGACCATAGAGTTTTAGACAGATCTGTTGCAGCAATTGTAGAAGCTGTTAAGCGAACTGGAGCTGAGATAAAAGGCCCAATTCCTATGCCTACGAAGATAAAGCGCTATACAGTGCTTAAATCACCACATGTAAATAAAGATTCAAGAGAGCAATTTGAGATAAGAATTCATGCTCGTATGATAGATATCGTATCGGCAACTACCGATACTGTTGATTCATTGATGAAGCTTGACCTTGCACCTGAGGTGAATGTCGAAGTAAGAGCAATGGGTAAGTAGGGGAGTAATGATGGAATATATAGTAGAAAAAATTGGAATGAGCAGAACCGTAGAAGTTCCTAGCATTCCTGTAACATTACTTAAGGTTGTAGAAGCAAAAGTTTGTGAGGTTGACACTGACAAAAGAGCTATTGTAGCTTATGCTAGTGGTAAAAAAATGAATCGAGCAATTGCTGGAAAGCAAAAAAAGTATAACTTAAGTGCACAGTTTAATCGTTTCGTAACACTTAAAGTTTCAAATGAAGAAGCAGGCGATCTAGACATATCTGCGCTTAGTGATGTAAAAGTTGTAAAATCAACTTTTGATTCTAAAGGTAGAGGTTTCGCAGGTGTTATGAAGAGATATAATTTTGCTGGTGGTCCAGGAGGACATGGTAGCCGTTTTCATAGAGCTCCGGGTTCAATCGGTAATGCAGAGTGGCCAGGTCGTGTTCAAAAAGGCAGAAGAATGCCAGGACACTATGGAAATGCTAAAACAACAGTTAAAAATGAAGTTCTCTCTTTTGACGCACAAAATGGTATATTGGTCGTTAAAGGACCGGTTCCTGGCGCAAATGGAGCACTTGGAAGAGTGAGGATAGTTAAATGAGTAGTGCAATAGTACTAAATGAGAAATTTGAAAATAGTGGAGAGTTGGCACTTCCTGAAAAATATGAAGATATAAACTCACACAACCTATACCTATATGTAAAATCATATCTAGCAAGTATTCGTGCAAATACTGCAAATACAAAGACTAGAGCCCAAGTGAGTGGTGGTGGTAAAAAACCATGGTCGCAAAAAGGTAAAGGTGGAGCTCGTGCTGGATCAAGTAGAAGTCCAATCTGGGTTGGCGGTGGTGTATCATTTGGACCAAAGTCAAATAGAAACTATGATCAAAAAGTAAATAAAAAACAGAAGAAATTAGCACTTAGTTATGCCTTAAACGAAAAAGCTGCTGCAAATGCACTTTTTGTTACTGACTCTATAAGCATAGAATCAGGAAAGGCAAAAGATGCTGCTGCATTGATAAAAACTTTGGGCGCTAGAGATGCCTTGATAGTAAAAGAGCTAGTAGATGAAAAAACATTTTTAGCGTTTAGAAATCTAAAGAATTGCTATCTTATAGAAGCAAATGAGTTAAATGCTTATTTGACTACTGCATACTATACAGTAGTGATTGAAAAATCAATACTTGAAACAATAACAAAAGAGGGCTAATTATGGCAGATATAACTGATATAAAAGCAATCCTTTATACTGAAAAGAGCTTGAGCCTTCAAGAAAATGGAACAGTTGTTATTCAAACATCAACAAGAATGACAAAAAATGGTCTAAAAGAAGTTTTAAGAGAGTATTTCGGTTTTACTCCACTCAAAATCAACTCTATGAGAGTTTTGGGAAAAGTAAAGAAATTTAAAGGAATTGCCGGTAAAAGAAGTGATTCAAAAAAATTCTATGTTCAGCTACCTGAGGGTGCTAAACTAGAAAATCTGGAGGCGTAATATGGCAATAAAATCATATAAACCATATACCCCGAGTCGTAGATATGTAACTGGCTTGGATTCAAGCGATATTACAGCTAAGGCGAGTGTCCCGTCATTGTTAAAAAAACTCCCAGTAAGTGCCGGTAGAAATAACAATGGAAGAATAACATCTCGTCATAAGCAAGGTGGCGCCAAGCGTCTATATAGAATTATAGATTTTAAAAGAAGAAAGTTTGACATAGAAGGTACTGTAAGTGCTATTGAATATGATCCAAACAGAAACTGTCGTATAGCATTAATCACATATGCTGATGGAGAGAAAAGATATATAATTCAGCCTTCAGGTCTTAAAGTTGGAGATATAGTCCAATCTGCTGAAGCTGGACTTGATATTAAGCCTGGCAATGCTATGAAGATGAAAAATATTCCAGTCGGTACTATCATCCATAATATCGAGATGAAACCGGGACATGGTGCACAGATGGCAAGAAGTGCCGGTGGATATGCTCAACTTATGGGTAAAGAAGAGAAGTATGTAGTTCTTAGACTTCCTAGCGGTGAGATGAGACAAGTTTTAAGCGAATGTATGGCAACAGTTGGAACAGTTGGATGTGAAGATTGGGCAAATGTTGTTATCGGTAAAGCCGGTCGTAATCGCCACAGAGGGATTCGTCCTCAAACAAGAGGTAGTGCTATGAACCCAGTTGATCACCCGCATGGTGGTGGTGAAGGTAAAAAGAATTCAGGTCGTCACCCAGTTACTCCTTGGGGTAAACCAACTAAGGGTGCTAAGACTCGTAGAAAAAAAGCGAGTGATAAACTGATTATTTCTAGAAGAAAAGGAAAATAGATGGCAAGAAGTCTAAAAAAAGGTCCTTTCGTAGATTCTCACTTGGCAAAAAAAGTCGAAGTTGCAAAAGCAGCTAACTCTAACAAGCCTATAAAAACTTGGTCAAGAAGAAGTACTATTACTCCTGATATGATCGGATTGACATTTAATGTACACAATGGAAGAAATTTTGTTCCGGTATATATAACAGAGAATCATGTTGGATATAAAATGGGTGAATTTTCTCCTACAAGAACATTTAAAGGCCACAAGGGCTCTGTTCAGAAGAAAATTGGTAAGTAGGAGTAGTTATGAGTAAAGCAGTATTAAAATTTATAAGATTATCTCCTACAAAAGCAAGGCTAATAGCAAGAGAAGTACAGGGAATGAACGCTGAAATTGCACTAGCAAGATTAGAGTTTACGCCGAATAAAGCTGCTCGCGTTATCTCCAAGGTGATAGCATCAGCTGTAGCAAATGGTGGTTATGAACCAGAAGAAGTTATTATATCTTCTTGTCGTGTTGACGCTGGTCCTGTACTTAAAAGATTTAGACCAAGAGCAAGAGGAAGTGCAAGTGGAATTAGAAAACCTACTTCACATGTGATGGTTGAAGTTAGCGAAGCTGCAAAGAAGGAAGACTAAGATGGGTCAAAAAGTAAATCCAATTGGTTTAAGACTTGGAATCAATAGAAATTGGGATTCAAGATGGTATCCGGGTGTAAATATGGCAGCAAATATCGGTGAAGATTATAAGATAAGAACTTTTTTAAAGAAAGAACTCTATTATGCCGGTGTTAGTCAAATTATCATCGAAAGAACCGCAAAAAAACTTAGAGTTACAGTTGTTGCGGCTCGTCCGGGAATCATCATAGGTAAAAAGGGTGCAGATATTGAAAAGCTTAGAGTTAAACTAAATAAGCTTATCGGTAAAGATGTAAATGTAAATATCAAAGAAGAGAGAAAAGCACAAGCTTCAGCTCAACTAGCAGCAGAAAATGTTGCGATGCAATTAGAGAGAAGAGTTGCATTTAGAAGAGCTATGAAAAAAGTTATCCAAGGTGCTCAAAAATCTGGTGCAAAGGGTATAAAAATATCAGTTGCCGGAAGATTGGGTGGTGCAGAGATGGCAAGAACTGAGTGGTATCTTGAAGGAAGAGTTCCTCTTCATACACTAAGAGCCAAGATTGATTATGGTTTCGCAGAAGCTCATACAACTTACGGTATTATTGGTGTAAAAGTATGGATATTTAAAGGTGAAGTTTTAAGCAAGGGTGTTCCAGCTGAAAAGGCTGAGCCACGAGAGCCTAGAAAACCAAGAAGAAGAGGTAGAAACTAATGTTAATGCCAAAAAGAACAAAATATAAAAAGCAGATGAAGGGTCGTAATCGCGGTAAATCTTTCAGAGGCAATACTATTGCTTTTGGAGAGATTGCACTTAAAGCAATTGAAGCCGGCAGGATTGATTCTCGCCAGATTGAAGCGGCTAGAATTGCGATGACTAGAAAAGTAAATAGACAAGCAAAGACTTGGATAAGAGTATTCCCTGATAAACCTTTGACAGCAAAGCCACTAGAGACTAGGATGGGTAAAGGTAAAGGACCTGTTGATAGATGGGTTATGAATATAAAGCCGGGTCGTATAGTTTATGAGATGGCAGGAGTCAGTGAAGAGCTTGCAAGAGCAGCTTTAACTCTAGCTATGCACAAACTTCCATTTAAAACAAAAATTATAACTAAAGAGAGCGAAAATGAAGTATATTGATTTAAAAGAGAAAAATGCTTCAGAACTTTTGGAGTTATTAAAAGAGAAAAAGGTTCTTCTGTTTACAGTAAAACAGAAATTAAAAACAATGCAACTAACTAATCCAAATGAGTTAAGAGAAGTTAGAAGAGATATTGCGCGTATTAATACGGCTATTTCCGCTCAAAATAAGTAATTAAGGGTAAGTAATGGCTTTAAAAAGAGAGATTCAAGGCGTAGTTGTACAAAAGGCTGGTGAAAAAACAGCTACTATTTTGGTTGAAAGAAGAGTAATGCACCCGCGATATCGCAAGTTCGTTAAACGATTCAAAAAATACCTTGTACACGATGAAAAAAATCAAGTAAAAGCAGGCGACGAAATAATCGCTATAGAGTGCAGACCACTATCTAAAAATAAATCTTTTAGATTAAAAGAAATCGTATCTGTAGGAGTTGAGTAATGATTCAAAGTTTTACTAGACTCAAAGTTGCTGACAATACCGGTGCAAAAGAGATTATGTGTATAAAAGTATTGGGCGGCAGTAAGAGAAGATATGCAAGTGTTGGTGATGTTATCGTAGCTTCTGTAAAGAAAGCGATACCAACTGCAAAGGTTAAAAAAGGTCAAGTTGTAAAAGCTGTTATTGTTAGAACTAAAAAAGAGATTCAAAGAGAAAATGGATCTTTAATTAGATTTGATGAAAATGCTGCGGTTATACTTGATAGTAAAAAAGAGCCTATGGGAACAAGAATTTTTGGACCTGTAAGTCGTGAAGTAAGATATGCAAACTTTATGAAGATTGTATCACTTGCTCCGGAGGTACTATAATGTCAGTTAAATTTAAAATCAAAAAAGGTGATAGTGTAAAGATTATTGCCGGAGATGATAAGGGTAAAGTCGCAAAAGTTACTAAAGTTCTTCCAAAAAGTTCTCAAGTAATTGTTGAGGGTTGCAAGATAGTTAAAAAAGCTATCAAGCCTGATGACAATCACCCAAAAGGTGGATTTGTAAACAAAGAGATGCCAATCCATATCTCAAATGTGCAAAAAGTTGAGGGTGAGTGATGAATAGATTAAAAGCAAGATACAGTGCAGAAATCAAAGAAGCATTAGTAAAAGAGTTTGATATAAAAAACCCTATGTTGATACCTGCGATTGAGAAAGTTGTTATTAGTGTTGGTGCCGGTGAAGAGGGAAAAGATAATAAAATTATTCAAAATATAGTTGATACTATCTCTTTAATAGCAGGACAAAAAGCTGTAACAACAGTAGCTAAAAAATCAGTAGCAGGTTTTAAAGTAAGAGAAGGATATCCTGTTGGTGTAAAAGTTACACTAAGAGATGAGAGAATGTATGCGTTTTTAGATAAATTGATAGCAGTCGCACTTCCTCGTGTAAAGGATTTCCGTGGTCTTCCAAGAAATGGATTTGATGGTAGAGCAAACTATAACTTTGGATTAGATGAGCAGTTAATGTTTCCTGAGGTAGAGTATGATGATATACTTAAAACTCATGGTATGAACATTACAATTGTAACAACAGCCGGTGATGACAAGCAAGCATATAAGCTTCTTGAGCTAATCGGGCTACCATTCGCAAAGGGTCGTTAAAATGGCAAAGAAATCAATGATAGCTAAGGCAAATAGAAAAGCCAAGTTTAGTACAAGAGCATACACTAGATGTCAAATTTGTGGTCGTCCGCATTCTGTTTATAGAGATTTTGGTATATGTAGAATTTGCCTGAGAAAAATGGCAAATGAGGGTCTGATTCCAGGACTCAAAAAAGCAAGTTGGTAAGGAAATATAATGATAAATGATCTCGTAGCAGATTCTATAACAAGAATTAGAAATGCAGCCATGAGAAAATTGGATGTTACTACGCTTATGCACTCAAAACTTGTAGAGGCTGTTATGGTTGTATTCCAGAACAAAGGCTATATAGAAAGTTTTAATGTTGTAGAAGATGGTAACAAAAAATTTATAAAAGTTGTGATTAAGTATGACAACAGTGGTAAAAGTGTTATAACAGAAGTGAAAAGAATATCAAAGCCTGGTAGAAGAGTCTACAAAGGTAAAGATGAGATAAAGCGCTTCAAAAATGGTTATGGAACGATAGTAGTTAGTACATCAAAAGGTGTACTTAGTAACGAAGAAGCACACAAGGCAAATGTCGGTGGCGAACTTCTTTGTAGTATTTGGTAAGAAGTTTTCTTTTTATGGTATTCGATATCCATTTTAAGATGTAGACTTATCGTAGACAAGTAAAAGGAAAAAAATGTCTCGTATTGGAAAACAACCAGTAAAGATACCAAGTGGTATTGATGTAAAAGTTGATGGTACAGTTTTGGTATTTAAAAAAGGAAGTGTTCAAAAAGAGTTGGACACAAAGGGAAATGTTATCATGAAGGTAGAAGATGGAAATATCGTCTTTACACCTAAGAGTGATGATAGAAAAGATAGTGCTTTTTGGGGAACTTATAGATCTTTAAGCCAAAATGTGATCATTGGATTGACGGATGGTTTTGAGAAAAAACTTGAAATTAATGGAGTTGGTTACAGGGCGGCAGTTAAAGGAAATGTACTAGAACTTCAACTAGGTTTTTCACATCCTGTAAATTATGAATTTCCAAAAGATCTTAAAGTTACAGTTGAGAAAAATATCATTACTATCAAAGGTGATGATAAACAAGTTGTAGGTCAAGTTGCAGCAGAAGTTAGAGCGTTTAGACCACCTGAGCCATATAAAGGTAAAGGTGTTAAATATTCTGATGAAGTTATTATCCGCAAAGCCGGAAAAACAGCTAAGAAATAGAGGTTAAAATGAGACAAAATATTTTAAAACGCAAGTTAAATTTAAGAGCTAAGCGTAAGAGAAGAGTAAGAGCTAAAATTTCCGGTACTAGTGATTTAGTGAGAGTTTCTATTTTTAAATCAAATAGATCAGTTTATGCACAAGCAATTGATGATGTAAACGGCGTGACACTAGCTAGTGTGGATGGTAATAAATTAGGACTTAAGGCAAATAAAACCGGAGCAAGTGAATTAGGAAAGGTTTTTGCGCAAACTCTTAAGTCAAAAGATTTAAACAAGGTAGTATTTGATAGAAATGGATATCTCTATCATGGAGTTGTGGCTGCTTTCGCACAAGGCCTTAGAGACAACGGTATTACACTGTAAATAAAGGAACGATATAATGGAAAAATATAATAGAGAAGAGTTTGAAGAAGTTATCGTGAACATTGGTCGTGTAACAAAAGTTGTCAAAGGTGGTAGAAGATTTAGATTTACTGCTCTTGTAGTAGTTGGCAACAAAAAGGGACTTGTAGGATACGGATTTGGTAAAGCCAAAGAGGTTCCAAACGCGATTAAAAAAGCAGTTGACGATGCTTTTAAAAATATAATGGAAGTAAATATAAAAGGCTCGACTATAGCACACGATGTAGAAGTTAAGTTTAATTCAAGCAGAATTTTACTTAAGCCGGCTAGTGAGGGTACTGGTATCATCGCTGGTGGCGCTACCCGTCCTGTTGTTGAGTTGGCTGGTATTAAAGATATTTTGACTAAGTCATTGGGTTCAAACAATGCTTCAAATGTTGTAAGAGCTACACTAAAAGCTCTTAGTATGTTAAAAAGCTAAAGGAAGGATGAATTATGGCATTAGATAATTTAACACCGGCAATTAAATCTACACACAAGACTAAAAGAAAAGGTCGCGGTCAAGGTTCTGGTATGGGAAAAACGGCAAGTCGTGGTGCAAATGGTCAAAAATCTCGTACAGGTTATAGTATAAAAAGAGGATTTGAAGGTGGTCAGCAACCACTACAAAGAAGACTTCCAAAGGTTGGTTTTTATTCTGGTCTAGTCAAGCCTTATGTAATAAATGTAGAGAAAATAAAATCCGTAACTGCTCTTGAAGAGATTACAATGGATACACTTCGTGCTGTTCACAAGATAGCGAACTCTGTAAAGCAAGTTAAATTGATTGGTAAGGGTGCAAAAGAGTTGGCAGCAAAAATCAAAGACGAAAATGTGATCTATAGCGGAATGAATAAATAAGAGATGAAGTACTCTATGCAAAGCATAAGCTTTAGTGAGAGGAATTTAACTTGGGCTTAGCCCAAGTTAAAGGAGACATTGAATGAGTAAAGATTTAACAAAAAAAATTTTGATTACCTTAGGTTTCATCTTTGCATACAGGATTTTGGCTTATGTGCCGGTTCCTGGTGTAAACTTAGATGTTGTAAAAGAGTTTTTTGACTCTAACAGTTCAAATGCTCTAGGTATGTTTAATATGTTTAGTGGAAATGCTGCAAAAAGGCTGAGTATAATTTCATTGGGAATTATGCCTTATATCACCGCTTCTATTGTTATGGAACTTTTGGCAGCTACTTTTCCATCTCTTGGAAAGATGAAAAAAGAGAGAGATGGTATGACAAAATATATGCAAATTATTCGTTATGCTACGATTGCAATTACAATAGTTCAAGCAATTGGTGTATCTATGGGTCTAGGAAGTTTGACCGGTCGTGGTGGAGAGAGTGCTGTTATGATTGACAGGACAACTTTTATGGCAATTGCGGCAGCTTCAATGTTGACTGGAACCATGCTTCTTATGTGGATAGGTGAGCAAATTACCCAAAGAGGTATAGGAAACGGTATTAGTCTTATCATTTTTGCAGGAATTGTTTCAGGTATTCCTCATGCGATAGGCGGAACTATAAATCTTGTAAATACAGGTGAGTTAAACTTTTTGATAGTTTTAGCAATACTGGTCGTTATACTTGTTACGGTCGGCGTCATTATATATGTAGAAACAGGAGAGAGAAGGGTACCGATATCATATTCACGAAAAGTCATGATGCAAAATCAACATAAAAGAATTATGAATTATGTGCCTATTAAAGTTAACTTAAGTGGTGTTATTCCTCCTATTTTTGCTAGTGCAATTTTGATGTTTCCGTCAACTTTGCTTCAGGCTAGCACAAATCCGATAGTATTGAGTATCAAAGACTTTCTAAGTCCTGGCAGTTATGTATTTAATGTTCTTACATTTTTATTTGTGATATTCTTTTCATATTTTTACGCATCAATTGTATTTAATGCTAAAGATATATCTGAAAATTTAAAAAAACAGGGTGGATTTATTCCCGGAGTTAGACCCGGAATACACACAGCTGATTTTTTAAATGATGTTGCAAGTCGTCTGACATTTTGGGGAGCGATATACTTAGGATTGATTTCAACTCTGCCGTGGGTTCTAGTAAAATTTATGGGAGTTCCATTCTATTTTGGAGGAACTGCTGTTTTGATTGTTGTACAAGTTGCACTTGATACCATGAGAAAGATAGAGGCACAGATATATATGAGCAAGTATGAAACACTTAGTGCGGTAGGTCTATAGTGGCTATACCTCTTAAAAGCCAAAAAGATATCAAAAAATTATCTTTAGCAAATAAGATTGTAGCAAAAACACTTAATTACTTAGAGAAAGAAGTTCGCCCAGGCATGTCTCTTTTAGAGATAAATGCCATGGGTGAAGATTTTGTACTTTCGCAAGGTGCAACCCCAGCATTCAAGGGACTTTATGGTTTTCCTGCCGGAGTATGTACATCGGTTAATGAAGTGATAATTCACGGTATTCCAACAGAGTATAAAATCAAAGAAGGTGATATACTTGGGCTTGACATAGGAAGCAAAATTGATGGTTGGTATGGTGACGCAGCTATCACTATGGGTGTTGGAGAGATAACAAAAGAGGATAAAGAACTTATTTCATGCTCAAAAGATGCACTTTATCATGCCATCGATTATATAAAAGCTGGCATGAGATTTAAAGAGCTGAGTTTTGAATTAGAAAACTTTATATACTCAAGAGGTTTTGTGCCGCTTAGAAGCTTTTGTGGACATGGGATAGGTAGAAAACCACACGAAGAACCAGAAATTCCAAACTATTTAGAGGGAAACAACCCAAAACAGGGTCCAAAAATAAAAAATGGTATGGTTTTTTGCTTGGAGCCTATGATATGCCAAAGAGAAAGCGAAGCAAAGATATTAGATGATAAATGGTCAGTAGTTTCAAGTGATAGACTAAGAGGAAGTCACTACGAGCATTGTGTTGCGATAATAAATAACAAAGCAGAGATACTCTCCGTTGAGTAAACATAGTAAATAT
>JALVAU010000089.1 GCA_027011025.1 Campylobacteraceae bacterium
TCCAGGAATTAAAGCAAAAACTTGAGCGATGCCAATCCAAAGAGATTGTTTGTAAGTTACATCTTCAACATTTAGGTCTGTATGCTTTTTTTCTTTATAAAACTTTTCAACTATCAAAAAGACAACTCCGCCTACAATAAACATTATAGCTACAATTTGCACAGAAAAAAGCTCTTTGATTTGGTGTCTAAAGATAAAACCAACTATCGCCAAAGGAAGATATGCAATTATAAGTTTTTTCCAAAGTTCTATCTTTCTAAGACTAAATTTTTCTCTATATATGACGACAACCGCAAGTATGGCAGCTAACTGGATGATGACTTCAAATGCCTTTATATTGTCGCTTTGAGGTAATCCTAAAAAACGACTAGCTACTATCATGTGACCTGTCGAAGATATAGGTAAAAACTCAGTAAAGCCCTCTATGATACCCAGTATAGCAGCTTGAAATATATCCATCAGCTTAGTTCTTTTAACTCTTTTTCTATTTTTTCAAATCTTCTGTTTGCATCTTTTAGGACAACTCTGTTTTGCTCAACAACCTCTTTTGGCGCATTTGCTACAAATCTTTTGTTGTTTAGCATACCATTTAGTTTACTTATCTCTTTTTCAAGTTTTATCTTTTGAGCATTTAACCTATCTTTTATAGGAGCCAAATCAACACCGCTTAGTGGTATATATACTTCCAAATTTTCACTTATATCACTAGCAGAATTTAACAATTTTTCATCTATAAAATCTATATGTTCTACTTTTGCAAGCAGACTGATATATTTTGTGGCATCTTTTAGTAAATTTTTGTTTTCCAGTTTTATAGAAGCTTTCTGTATTTTTTTATTTCCTAGCTCTATGTTTGCTTTTGCTCTTCTTATGCTTACTATCGCCTCTGTAACCAAGGCAAAGATTTTTTCTATCTCTTTATCTCTTTGTTTGACTTTAGGGTATGATTTTATCATTATGGAGTCAGTTGTATTTAGATCTGTATTTGATAGTTCATGATATAAAAACTCAGATATAAAAGGAGCTATAGGATGTAGTAGTTTCATCGCCTCTTTATATATACTTCCTAACTCTTTTATGCTTGATTTGTCTGCTTTGCTAAGTTCGATTCCCCAATCACAAAATTCACCCCATAAAAATCTATATAGAGTTGTAGCAGCATCATTAAATCTATATGCTTCAAAATGCTCTCTGACCTCTTTTACAGCAAGCATAAAACGACTATACATATAGCTTCCAAGAGGAGTTTTGATCTCGATATTTTCCAAATCATCGAAACTCTTTTCATTTATAAGTAGAAATCTTGAGGCATTATAGAGCTTATTTGTAAAGTTTCTGATCTGCTCTAGTTTTTCACCGCTTAATTTTATATCTCTGCCTTGGACAGCAAGTATGGCTAGTGTAAAACGAAGTGTGTCTGCACTATACTCTTGTATTGTGTCAAGTGGATTTATGACATTTCCTTTGGATTTGCTCATCTTTGCACCATGTTCATCTTTGACGAGAGCATGAAGATAGATATCTTTAAATGGTAACTCTTTAAAAGTATGTTCGCCTTGAAACATCATCCTAGCAACCCAAAAGAAGAGTATATCAAAGCCTGTAATAAGGAGTGAATTTGGATAAAAATCTTTCAAGTCATTTTCAAACCATTTTTCACCCTCAAATGCTCCGTTATTTCCCCATCCTAGAGTTGAAAAAGGCCATAAACCAGAACTAAACCAAGTATCAAGTACATCAGGGTCTTGATAGATATTTTTACTTTTGCACTTAGGACATTCATTTTGTGTCTCCTCTTCGCTTGCCCACTCATGTCCACACTCCTTGCAGTAAAACACAGGTATCTGATGTCCCCACCATAGTTGGCGAGAGATACACCAGTCTCTCAAATCCTTCATCCATGCATTAAAAGAGTTTATCCAGTGCGGTGGATAGAACTCTGCTAGATGCTCATTTACCTTTTTTATGGCACCATCAGCTATCTCTTTTTTGACAAACCACTGCTTTGATATATATGGTTCTACTACATTTTTACATCTATAACAGTGTCCGACTTGATTTTCATAGTCTTCAATTTTTTCAACAAAACCTTCATCTTGAAGTTTTTGAACTATGGCATCTCTTGCTTCTAGTCTTTCAGCTCCTTTAAACTCGCCACACTCGTCATTTAATATACCATTTTCATCAAAAATAGTGATAAATTCCAAATCGTGTCTTTTGCCGACTTCATAGTCATTTATATCGTGAGCAGGAGTCACTTTAACACACCCTGTACCAAATTCCATATCTACATGTTCATCTGTTATGATTGGAATCTCTCTATTTATGAGAGGAAGCACCACTCTTTTACCTACTAAATATCTGTATCTCTCATCGTCAGGATGTACCATGACGGCAGTATCACCAAAGTAAGTTTCAGGTCTAGTGGTGGCTACGACTAGGTAGTCACTAGAGTTTTGTATTGGATATTTCAAATGATATAGTTTGCCTCTGTTTTGTTCGTATTCTACTTCTATATCACTTAGGGCTCCATCATGTGTACACCAGTTTACCATATAGTTTCCACGAACTATCAAGCCCTCATTGTAGAGCTTTACAAAAGCTTTTCTTACAGAGCTTTTAAGTCCTTTATCCATGGTAAATCTCTCTCTGCTCCATGCAGGAGATATGCCTAGTTTTCTCATCTGATGGACTATTTCTCCGCCACTAAACTCTTTCCATTCCCATACTTTTTTCAAAAACTCAACTCTACCTATCTCCTCTTTAGTAATCCCCTTTGCTAAAAGTTGTTTTTCCACTACATTTTGAGTTGCTATTCCTGCATGGTCGGTTCCGGGTTGCCAAAGAGTTTTGAAACCATCCATTCTTTTGTATCTAGTGATGATATCTTGCAGGGTGAAGGTAAGTGCATGACCTATGTGTAAACTTCCTGTAACATTTGGGGGAGGCATCATTATACAAAAGTTTTTATCTTTTTCTTGTATATCTTTGTTGCCGTCTATCTCAAAATAACCTCGCTCTTCCCATATTTTATAGTAGTTATCCTCTATGTCTTTAGGATTATATACTTTACTTTTTTCACTCATGATAATAGATACCTTTGTTTTTAATGTCGCGATTATACTAAAGATGTATTGAAAAATTGATTAACCTTAAGCATTTTTTCTCGAAAAGGCCTATTTTTCGTAGCTTTAGGGGGTTGTAGGGACCCCTGCCCCTGCCACTATAATGGGCTTTTGCTCATTATAGTGTGTAAAATCAGGGAATTAAGTATAATTTTCAATGATATAAGATACAATATTCCTTGGTTGTGTTTTATATGGGAGGTAAAATTGAAAAAA
>JALVAU010000090.1 GCA_027011025.1 Campylobacteraceae bacterium
GTATATAGGGTTGTCAGAGGTGTCCATATTTTATCTAAAACTTTGTTAATAAAGGTTAAAACCAAGTGCCATATGTAAGAAAAATAGTTTATACCCAAGAGAATTTAAAAGCTTTTAAATTTTTGATGAAAGAGTTTGATTGCGATATGAGTGAAGCTCAAAAATGGATAGACAGAGGCAGAGTATATCTCAACAATGAAATACTTACATCCAAAACTTCCAATCTCAACGGAAAAGTTGAAGTTATATTTTTTAATCCCATAAGTAGCGGATTGAAACCCATCATGGAGTGCGAAGATTTTGCAATCTTTGACAAACCAAGCGGTATTATGATCCATCCAAAAATGCTAGATGATGAATTTACTCTGAATGACGATATAAAGTCTCTTTTTGGAAAAGATGCAAATGCTGTACATAGGATAGATAAAGGAACTAGTGGCTTAGTGCTTGTTTCAAAAAATAAAAACAGCGAAAGAGAGCTCAAAGCACTTTTTGCCGATAGAAAAGTAAAAAAAAGCTACAATGCTTTGGTGTTTGGGAAACTCACAAAAGAGATCAAAATAGATGTAAATCTAAAATTAGATTTGAAATCATCAAAAATACGAATAAAATCACATGCAAATAGTAGCGGAAAGAGCGCTATTACAGATATAAAACCCTTAGAATATCTTAGTTTATGCGATATGAGCATAGTTGAAGCATCTCCCAAAACAGGACGAACTCATCAGATAAGAGCACATTTGTTTCATGTGAAACATCCTATCGTTGGAGATATGATTTATAGTGTCAGCGAAGAAAATGCAGATAAGTTTCTATCTTTTGGTATGAGTGATGATGAAAAAATCAGACTCTCAGGAGCAAAAAGGTTGATGCTACATGCAAACTCTTTAAGTTTTAAGTATAAGGATAAAGAGTACAATATCAGAAGTAAAATAGACTTTAAGGAGCTTGTAGATGAATTTTGTAACTGTTGAAAATAGAAAGATTGCACCAAATAAGGTTGTTTGTGTCGGTAGAAATTATGTAGAGCATATACAAGAGTTAAACAATGAGATAGCAAAATCAATGGTACTTTTTATGAAGCCAAATAGTGCTATTAGTGATAAACTCTCAAACAATGGAAGGACTCTACATTATGAGGGAGAGATATCTTTTCTTATAAATGATAGAAAAATCCAAGCAGTAGGTTTTGGGCTTGACTTGACAGACAGAATTCTGCAAAGTGAACTAAAAAAAAGTGGGCTTCCATGGGAGAGAGCAAAGGCATTTGATGGAGCGGGCGTATTTAGTAATTTTGTCAATATCAAACAAGACGATATAGGCAAACTCACTCTTAGGCTCTATATAAATGGTGAACTTGCTCAAATAGGAGGAGTTGAACTCATGATATACTCACCAGCAACTATTTTAGAAGAGATATCATCTTTTTGTACGCTTCAAGATGGAGATATTGTTATGAGTGGGACGCCTAAAGGGGTTGGAACTTTTAACAAAGGGGATGAATTTCGAGGAGAGATATATATGGACGAAAATTTACTCATAAGCCAGACTTGGATTGTATCTTAAGAAAGCACTATCAACAACAGGTGTCTTATTACTCCACCGACTAAATACACCAATTTTTGAAAAACAGAGACTTGGGTTTGATGTGAACAGAAAAATTTGCAGGACTTTGCACTTACTAATTCAAGAATTTTTCTGTTTGCAGATTGCCAAGTATCTGTTTTCCCTTCGGGTGCTTTAGTTTTGCCCATATACTTCGTTAGATTTATTTAACTTACTAGCTAATTCGAGAAAGTCTAACGAAGTATGCAAGAAAGCTCATAAAGCCCGAAGGGAAACCTATTGTAGGGTTGCTAGAGGTGCCCTTAATCGAAAAAGAGAACTTTTACCATACCAAATATAGCTCCACTAACTATAACAACCAAAAAAATAGCTTCTCCTATATCTACTATGCTCATTTTGTATCTTCCTTCTCTTTCCTATCTTTTAACTGTCCGCAAGCTGCACTTATATCCAAGCCTTTTGACTCTCTTATAGTGCATAAAACTCCATGTTTCAAAAGATAGTCTTGAAAAGCTAAAACATCTTTTACTTCAGGTCTTTGATATGAACTACCATCATGGGGATTGAAAAATATAAGATTTACTTTTGCATTTATACCACTTAATAGCTTTACTAGTTTTTTTGCACTCTTTATATCATCATTTAGATTTTTTATAACCAAGTATTCAAACATCACTCTTTTACGAGCATCTATGGGAAACTCTTTTACTGCTTTTATTATGGATTCTATATTATAAGCTCTGTTTATCGGCATCAACTGCTCTCTTAATTCATCATCAACTGCATGCAAAGATATAGCGAGCAAAACTCCCAAATCCATCTCTCCAAGCTTTTTTATCTGCGTACTAAGTCCGCTTGTAGATATGGTTTGTCTTCTAGGACTTATAGAAAAACCGTGAGGATCAGAAAATATCTTTACAGATTTTTGCACATTGTCTAAGTTATCAAGTGGCTCTCCCATACCCATATAGACTATATTTACCCTTCTGTTTTGGGCTATTTCATTATCTTTTTTTATCATCAATACTTGAGCAGTTATCTCCCCTGCACTTAAATCTCTAAGAAAACCGCTTTTTCCAGTCAAACAAAAAGAGCAACCAATCTTGCAACCTACCTGAGATGAGATACATATAGTATATCTTGTATGATGTAACAGCCTACCCTCTTTGTCATACTGCTCCTTTTTCATTGGAAGCAAGACTGACTCTACTGTCTTTCCGTCTTGCAATAAAAAAAGATACTTTTTACTACCGTCGCTACTGCTTTCAATTGTTGCAATTTTAAGCGGATGCAAAAAGTAATTTGCTTTAAGTTCTTCTCTTAAGTCTTTTGGTATATTTTTCATATCATCAAAAGAGTTTACATACTTTTTATATATCCACTCATAAATCTGTTTTGCTCTAAAAGATGGTTTTATCATCGAGGAGAGTTCATCTTTTGTGAAATCCATTATATTTATTTTGCTCATATTTTACTCACTTGTTTCTCTACATGTAGAGTTAGTCTCTCTTTTGCATTTGAATGGTTTTTTATAAAGTCTCTATGCGCATTGTTATCACAATAGTTAGTAATTATAAATATTCCTAAAACAGGAATATTGAATTTATTTGCTACTGTTAGAACCGAGAAAAACTCCATATTTTCAGCTTCAAAGCCATTTTCTAAAAATTTGTTAGCTACTATTTTGTTAGTTGTAATATAATTGCTAGAATTTACTAATATATCTTTTTTGTTAGTTGTTTCACATGAAACATTTTTTATTTTTGCTCTAACC
>JALVAU010000091.1 GCA_027011025.1 Campylobacteraceae bacterium
ATTCACACAATTCATACCGGAAATATTTAGGTTTATTTTTTCTTTTGACATATTTTTGCCTTTTTTTGCAAAAGTATTTGCTTTACTTCATCATTGATAATTCTATAAAAAGACATCTTTTTATCTTTTGTAAAATCCACTATCTCATATCTTCTTAGGATTTTAAACTGGTGTGATACATGTGATTGAGAAATGCCAAGTAAATTCGACATCTCTCCCACACAAATCTCATAATCCAACAGAGCAAAAAGCATCTTAAGACGGATTGGGTCACTTAAGGCTTTATTGATATAAGTCATCTTTATGATTTCATCATCACTTGGAAGGGCTTTTTTAATATCACCAAGATAGCTGATGCCTTCACAACAAGAGCGAATCAGTTGATCATTGTTTTGCATAATCAATCCTCTATAACACTATATCCCAAATCTCTCATCTCGTCTTTAAACTTTGCTTCAATATCTTCATTTGGAATTTCCAAAGTTACCTCTTTCGGACTTGCATCAAGATTTACTTCAATCTCACCAAAATCATCCTCTAGCGATCCTTTTATAAGGTTAGCACAATTGATGCAACTTATATTGTTCGCTTTAAATGTCTTTTTCATTTCATTTCTCCTTTTTTAAGAGCAAAACCCTTGTAATATCCCTCTTGCTTTAGTAAGAGTTTTTGTGTTTATTATGAAATACTATTTCTTATGATGTCAAACAAGTCATATGAAGTTTTTTTCATATGAAGATACTATCATATGAATATTAACTTGTCAAGTGTTTTTATTTAGGTCAGTTATAAATTGTTACTTTTAGCACACAAGCACCTCGTCTTGGGTCTGCTCCTGCATCCATATCTCCACTTACCGCCTGGACCCCTCCAAAGAAGAGATTGAGTCTGTCAAACTCTTTTAACTCATAAGTTTTTGACATATTTTTTAGCTCTACATGTAGAGGTGGCTCTGTGAAGATTGTGCTATTTTCAAAGTGAACTCTAGGCTCATCTATAGCGTTTTGCACGGACATACCAAAGTGTGTATAGTTGATGATAGTTTGCAATAGCGCACTTCGTATGCGGTTACTGCCCGCACTTCCTAGTAAAAGCAAGAGTTTTTCATCTCTCAACACAGCAGTCGGTGCCATCATAGAAGGGAGTCTTATACCACTCTCCCAGCCAAAAAATCCATGAGGATTTAGATCTTCTTCTCCTAGCATATTGTTTAGCATTATGCCCGTATCTGGTACTATATGCCCGCATGCTTCGCCATTTGTTGTGGTTGTACTTGCACCGTTTCCAAGGGAATCTATGATACTGATATGTGTTGTATTTCCCCACATATTTACTCTTTGCTTAAATTTATCTCGAAAACTATCCATCAGTTTGTTGTTTTTAAGTATATCTCTTAGATTGTTTGTGTGCAAAAACTCATCCACATAGTGTGAACGAAAATCACTCGTAATCTTTTGAGCTTCTATGAGCTCTTCAAAATACTTCTGTGTTCTGTAACCTCCTAGCTTTTCATTTTCGAGCAAAAGCAGACTAAATGCACTCAGTATGCCACCACTTGATGGAGGAGGGTTGGTGTAGATGTCAAAATCTCTGTATTTGAACTTCAATGGAGCTTTTTTGATAACTTTATAGTCTTCTAAAATTCCCATGTTTAAGAGTCCATTGTTCTTCTCGCACAGAGTCTCTATACTCTTTGCAACTTCACCTTTATAAAATATATCCGAACCCTCTTTTGCAAACTTTTTCAAAAAATTGGCATAATCTTCATTTTTAAAAAGATGAGTTTCATCTATCAGCTTCCCATCTCTGACATATAAATCTCGTGAGCTTTGAGTGGAGGTAAATATGGGAGTCAAAAGCTTCAAGAAATCAGCTTGCATTTTAGTGATATAAAGTCCCTCGCTTGCATATCTATAGGCCGGTTTTATGATCTCTTCCATAGGTAAAGAGCAGAGGTCTCTATATATCTGCCAAATTCCCTTGATGACTCCCGGAACTGCAACTGCACCGCAACCGATGTGAAACTCCTGCACAGTAGCACCAAAGTCAACATCTATCGGAAAAAATTCAGGGTTTTGTATATTTTTAGGGGGAACATCCACAAAAAAATCATAAACTACAGGTTCTTTCGAGTTTTGTGTGCTAAGCATGAAGCCTCCACCGCCAAGACTTGTGAGAATAGGCTCACAAAGAGGAGCAGCCAATAGGCAAGCTACCATAGCATCGTAGGCATTGCCACCAATTTTGAGAATCTCTTCACCGGCTCGTGCTGTATTTATATCTCCTGCACTTATAACACCTAGTAAATTTTTTTTCTTCATAATACCCCTAGTTTTTCCACATCTTTAAAATCTTTTGATTTTTCATAGACTTTTATCTGTTTTTTTGCCAACTCATCCTGATACGCCAAATCTTTCAATTTTTTTATATCATTTTGAGAATTTAATTTTGAAAATATACCACTTTTTTCCATACGATTTACTAAATCTAAAAAGTGATCTCTAACAGTAGTGATAACATCATTGTTTTGAAATGTACCATCAAGTCCATGTCGCAGGGCATTCCATCTATTTTGAAGCAGGATTTGATGGGGTATCCTTTTTAGTTCTTGATTTTGTGCAAAAAGACACAAAGCCTGAAAAAGAACTATCAAAAGTCTTAGTCTTTCAAAATCATTGCTAGCATCACAAATTCTTATCTCTAAAGTACCAAATTTTGGACTAATTCGCACATCCCACCAAATATCTTTGGCGCTCTTTACACTGCCTGCTTCATTCATCTTTTCATACAACTCTTGCATTTTTGTAAAATTTTCAAAGTAGCTTGATTGTCCTGCGCGAGGAAGTTGCTCAAATATTTTTGCACGATACGACAAAAGCCTCGCATCTTCTCCGTTAAAATATGGTGAATTTGCACTTAGAGCCAAAAATATAGGCAAAAACTCCAATGAAAAATTATATGCTCTCATAGCTTCGACAGATGATTCTAGTGCCACATGTATATGAAAACCACATATATGAAACCTTGAAAGAAGTATGCCGTACTCATCTGCAAAATCATCATATCTTTTTTCATTTACATGCTCTAAAACACCTATCTTGTAAGAGTGTGATCCAGAAGTAGCTATGGTAATATCATCATCTTTAACCACCTCTTTTAGATATGATATCTGTTTTTTTAGCTCGCTTATAACTTCAAATGAAGTATCGCAAACAGGACTGACAAATTCCACCATGCACTCAAGAAACTCTTGATGTATCTTTTGTTCATACTCCTCGCTAAATCTTTCTCTTACAACAGAAGAGTAGTTCTTTAACTCAAAACTGCTTTTATC
>JALVAU010000092.1 GCA_027011025.1 Campylobacteraceae bacterium
GCAGATGGAAGAGAATGGTCAACTTGAACTTCTTACTAAAAAAGAAGCACTAATGTTACTTAGAAAAAAAGCTAAACTTTCAGCATACCTTGAGGGTTTCAGACATATGAAAAAACTTCCAGATATGATGTTTGTTATTGATGCTGTTAAAGAGCATATTGCTGTTAAAGAAGCCAGAAGAATGGGAATGAAAGTTATTGCTCCTTTGGATACCAACTGTGACCCTGATGTTGTTGATTACCCAATTCCAGGAAACGATGATGCTATCCGTTCAATCAACCTTTTCTGTAAAGAGATGGCTGAAGCGATTATTGAAGGTCAAGCTGAACTTGCTGAAAAAGAGGGTGCAGCTGCTGAAAATGCTCCTGCTGCTGATGCAGAGCTTGGTGAAGCGATGATGGCTCAAAAAGAAGACCCAACAGTTCTTGCAGAGACAGCTGTTCCAGCAAGTGCTGAAGTAAAAACAGAAGCACCAACAGAGGCTGAAGTAAAAGAAGTTGTTGCTGAAGCAGTTAAAGAGGCTGAAACTAACAAAGATGAGCTTACAAAACTTACAGGTATTGGTCAAGTTGGTCAAGACAATCTTTACGCTGCTGGAATTACAACATTTGCACAAATTGCTGCAATGAGTGAAGAGGAAGCATCAAGTGCAAAAGTGAAAGCTGAAGCTATTGCAGAAGCTAAAGAATTGGCAGGAGCGTAAACTATGGCAAACTTTGGACCAAAAGATATTAAAAAACTTAGAGAGACTACATCTGCTGGTATGATGGATTGTAAAAATGCACTTAAAGAGACCGATGGTGACTTTGATGCAGCAATCGCATGGCTTAGAGAAAAAGGTCTAGGTGCAGCAGCTAAAAAAGCAGGTAAAGTAGCGGCAGAGGGTGTTGTCTCTATTCAAGTTTCAGACAACAAAGCAGTTATTGTTGAGATTAACTCTCAAACAGACTTTGTTGCTCAAAATGATACATTTAAAGCAGTTGTTGCAGAGATTACTAACCACGCATTTGAAAACTCTTTGGCTGATGCAGATGCTATCAACGCATCTACTATCAATGGTCAACCATTTGCAGATTATCTTTCACTACAGATTGCTACTATTGGTGAAAACCTTGTAGTTAGACGTGCAGGAATGATTGCCTCTGATGATGAGACAGTTGCTATCAACGGTTATGTTCATGCAAATAATAGAGTAGCCGTACTTCTTGGGGCTAAATGTGAAGATGCAGATACAGCTAAAAAAGTAGCTGTTGAGCTTAAAAATGTTGCAATGCACGCAGCAGCGATGAGTCCAAGTACACTTTCATACCAAGATTTTGATGCTCAATTTGTGGCTGATGAGACAGCAGGACGAATTGAAAAAGTAAAAAAAGATAATGAAGAGTTGGTAAGACTTGGAAAACCTCTTAAAAATGTGCCTCAATATGTATCTATGGCTCAGATTACAGATGAAGTTTTGGCTGAAGCTAAAAGTGCTATCGAAGCTGAACTTGCATCAGAGGGTAAACCTGAGAAAATTTGGGACAGAATTGTACCAGGGAAATTAGAAAGATTTATCTCTGACAATACTCTTCTTGACCAAGAACTAGCACTACTTGACCAAAAATACGTTATGGATGACTCTGTAACTGTAGCACAACATATTGAAAAAATCTCTGGTGGTAAAGCTACCATTACTGATTTTATTAGACTTGAAGTGGGTGAAGGAATCGAAGTAGAAGAGGAAGATTTTGCAGCAGAAGTTGCAAAACAGATGGGTTAATCCCTTATCCTTTGGGCAGACCAATTGGTCTGCCCCTACAAATCTACATTTATAACACTTCTCTTTTTGCAAAACTAGGAAACGATGGCTTTAGCCTCACGTTATTTGGAACTAAAGTCTCCGATTTCGAAGAGTTTTTCAAGATATCTAATCAAACTTATTATAAAGATAAAAAATGCCCAAAACCCTATTAAAAGCCACCAATATTGCCCATACCTTTGAGTATCTACTATTTGAAAATGTAAACTTTGACCTAAAAGAGCAGGAGAGTATTGCTATTGTTGGTCGCAGTGGTTCAGGAAAATCCACACTTCTTCATATCTTCTCCTCATTTATAGAGCCAAATATTGGTGAAGTAGAGCTATTAGAAAAAGAGCTATATGCTCTAAAAGAGGAGAAGATAGAGGAGATTCGGCGAAATAAGTTGGGCATTATATTTCAAGCCCACTATCTCTTTAAGGGGATGAAAGCGATAGAAAATTTGGAGATTGCGACCTTGCTCTCTTCTCAGAGTATCGAGGATAAGTTACTAGAGGAGTTGGAGATAAAAGAGACAATGGAGCAGAAAATTGGTGAACTCTCAGGAGGTCAACAGCAACGTGTTTCTATTGCTAGAGTACTTAGTAAAAAACCCAAAATCATCTTTGCTGATGAGCCTACAGGAAATTTGGACAAAGAGACAGCAAACCTAGTAATGAAAGTACTTTTAGACTACATCAAAGAGAAGAATGCTGGATTGGTTTTGGTTACTCATGATGAGAGTATGGCAAAACTTTGTAACAAAAGCTATCGACTCGAAAACAGAAGACTAGAGGAGACAAAGAGTAAAGATAACTAAAATCTTTATCTTCTACTATACGAAGCGTTTCTAATTAATCCTCGGTTTTGAAAATGTCTAGTATTAAGTTGAGCCAATCTCTGTTGGGCTCCTCTATGCCCTGCTTTTGCTGCAATATTGTACCAGTGACGTGCCAACTCCTCTTGTTTAATAACCCCAAATCCTTTATCAAAGTTCACAGCCATACAGTACTTCGCCTCAACATGACCTTTTGTTGCTGCTCTATGAAATAGATTAAAGGCTACTCTTGGATTTTTTTGTACCCCCTCACCTTTGGCATACATCATTGCCAAATCAAACTCGGCTTGGGGGTTTCCTCTTTTGGCAGCCTCTTGTGCTTTGGAAAATCTGTTACGTTGATTTATATTCATTCTGGGCTGAGAACGGTTTACCTTATGAGGTTTAAAACTATTTGGCATTGGTCGTTGTTGAACTCTTGGGAGTATTTGATGTTCTCTTCTATTTTGAATTCTAGGGTGTACTCTTTGCTGAAATTGTGGCAGTTGATATGCTCTTCTCTCTACTCTTTGAATCCTTTGATATCTCATAGGGGTATGGTTCACTTGTCTCAAAGAGCTGTTTTGATTTAAAAAATTAGCTCCCCTATTATAACTACTATTTTGAAATGAATTGGATGCGAAAAGCATACTGTTATTGGTTAATAATAAAATGATTAAGAGTAATAGAGATTTCATTTATTTCCTTTATATTCTATGAA
>JALVAU010000093.1 GCA_027011025.1 Campylobacteraceae bacterium
ATACAATTTCGTTATATATTTTTATATATAACGAAATTGGAGAAATTTTAATGTTTAAAAAAATAGTATTACTTATTTCATTGGCTATAATTGCTTCTGCTTCACAGATTAAAGTTGCAGTTGCTGCAAATGTTAGTTTTGCTATAAATGACATCGTAAGTACTTTTCATGATAGATATCCTACTGTAAGAGTCTCTGTTGTTTTGGGTAGTAGCGGAAAGTTAAATGCGCAGATAAAAAGAGGTGCTCCTTTTGATATTTTTTTGGCTGCAAATACAAGATATCCCCAAGATTTATTTAACAATGGCTTGGCTACTTCTCCAGCAAAAGTTTATGCACAAGGATGTTTAGCTATATTTAGCGTTAAAAAAAGAGATTTTTCAAAAGGAATCTATATAGCAAAAGAGAGTTCTATCTCAAGAATTGCCATAGCAAATCCAGATACAGCTCCTTATGGAAAAGCTACTATCGAAGCTTTGAAAAATGCAAAAATATATGATAAATTAAAATACAAATTTGCTTATGCCCAAAGTATTTCACAAACAGTACAATACGCTATGACTGCGGCTGACATTGGTTTTGTCGCTAAATCTTCACTCTTTAGTTCCAAAATGAAAAGCTTTGAAAAAGGTAAAAACTGGATAGAAGTAGATAAAAACTTATACACACCTATCAAGCAAGGTATGGTTATAATAAAAGCTACAAAAAGTCCAAAAGCATCAAAGGAGTTTTATGATTTTATCCTCTCAAAAGATGCTAAAAAAATCTTTAAAAAGTATGGTTATTTATGAATAAAATAGGAGCAATAGTAAAAGATATACAAGAGAGTGATGCCGTACATGTAGTGACATTTAGTGCTAGGGATGAAGAGTTTACTATGATGGCACTTGAGCTTCCAAAAAAGGTCAAAAAGGGAGCAAGAGTGACTCTTGGAATCAAGCCCTCTTTTGTGCTTATTGCAAAAGAGAAATCAAAAGATATAAGTTTGACAAATCAGATAGATGCACTGATAACAAGCATGGATGTAGGAGAGCTTTTGGTCACGGTAAAACTAAAGAGTGAGGTTGGTATCTTTGAATCTCTTATCACAAAAAAATCTCATGATATGATGAATTTAAAAGAGGGACAAAAAGTAGTAGTGATGATGAAAGCAAGTGAAATATCTATCATAGAGGTAAGTGATGGAGCTTAATCTAGAGCCGTTTTACCTCTCTTTTAAGCTCGCAACCATAGTTAGCATCATACTTTTCTTGATAGCGCTTCCGCTTGCTTGGAAACTCTCGCAAAGTAGATCAAAGCTAAAGCCTATATACGAAGCTTTTAGTGCTCTACCTATCGTTTTGCCTCCAACTGTTTTGGGGTTTTATGTGCTTTTTGCACTTTCTCAAAACTCACCTTTTGGTGCTTTTATAGAAGATATCTTTGGAGTGAAATTAGTATTTAATTTTTACGGTCTTGTTATCGCTAGCTGCCTCTACTCCTTTCCTTTTATGCTCCAGCCTTTGCAAAGTGGCTTTGAATCTCTTCCAAAGTCTCTTATAGAGGCTTCATATCTATGTGGTAAGAGTAGTTTTCAAACGCTCATCCATGTTGCCCTGCCAAATATAAAATCCTCACTTCTTACAGCTATAGTCATCACTTTTGCCCATACTGTCGGTGAGTTTGGCGTGGTTTTGATGGTTGGAGGAAGCATACCGGGCGAGACAAAAGTCGCCTCTATCGCTATATATGAGTTTGTAGAAACGCTAGATTATAGAAGCGCACACATATACTCTGCTATCATGGTGGCTATCAGTTTTACGGTTTTGCTTTTAGTATATATCTTCAACTATAAACAGAAAAAGATAGGTTTTTTAGGATGATAATTATAGATGTAAAAAAGAGGCTTTTTGGCTCAAAAGGAGATATGGATTTAGATATAAAACTCGATATAAAAGAGGGTTCGTTCGTCTCTATCTTAGGTAAAAGCGGAAGTGGTAAAACCACACTTTTGCGTATAATTGCAGGGCTTGAGAGGGCTAGAGGAAATATTAGTGTTGACAAAGAGATATGGCTAGAGAAAAAAAGAGTGCTTCATCCAAGAGAGCGAAGCGTAGGCTTTGTATTTCAAGACTATGCACTTTTTCCAAATATGAGTGTAAAAGAGAATCTTCTATATGCAAATGCAGATGAAAATTTGGCAAATAAACTTTTAAATATGACAGAACTTGATGAGATGAAAGATACTCTACCTACCACACTATCAGGTGGACAACAACAAAGAGTTGCGATTTGTCGGGCATTGATGCGAAAGCCGAAGATTTTGCTTTTAGATGAGCCATTGTCTGCATTAGATATGCAGATGAGAGAAAAACTGCAACTCGAAATTCTCAAGCTACATGTAGAGTTTAAAACTACTACTATTATGGTCAGCCACTCTCCAAACGAGATATATAAGATGAGTGATTTTGTAGCCCTTATGGAGGATGGAAAAATCAAAAAATATGGAAATCCAAAGGAGATACTACTAAAAACAAGTGGAAGCCAGAAATTCTCTTTTGGGGGCAGGATTCTAGACATATACAAAGCAGATATCTTGCATATAGCAGTCATTGCCATAGATAATCAGATAGTTGAAATTGTATTGGATTCAAATGAAGCACAGAGTTTGAAGATAGGAGATAGCGTAAGAGTCAGTACAAAGGCATTTTCACCTGTTGTTTCAAAAGTTAAGTAGATTCTCAGTAGTCGATGACAACTACTGAGAATATTTGCAAATTTTCTCTACCAAACTACACTTGGGACTGATTCTGGAGCATGAGTCGGTAATCTATATTTTATATAACTATGGCCTGTGCCTGCATGACAACCGTTACATCCCTCGATGGCAGCTGCATATCTAGCTGTAAAAGCATTCCAATCTTTAGCTTTTATAGCTGCTTGGATTGGATCTAAGTAGGCATGTTCAAACGCTTTTAGCTCTTCGGCATGACCTGGTCTTGTCACTTCACCAACCTCTTGAATCTCTGTTTGCTCTTTGATTTCATAAGCTGCCAAATCCCAATTTCCAGCCTTTGCAGCATAGTATGCTACATAAAATCTATGACCATACTCAATCATAACTGTTCCAAGACCCGGTGTGATTTCAGCTATTTGACCTAGTGTCATATTTTTATTGTGCTTTGTAGGCACAACTTGATCATTCATATTTTTTGCATTTGCGCCAACACAAGAAAACAACCCAATGACCGCTGCAGATAATAGTAATTTTATCCCTTTCATCCTAACTCCTTTTAAGTTTAATAATGAAAGTTTACAACCAAATGGTTTAAGGTT
>JALVAU010000094.1 GCA_027011025.1 Campylobacteraceae bacterium
TATTTGAAATTATTAAACTCAATATTTGCCATATTAGGTTTTTATCTCTTGCTTAAAGCAAACAGATATGAGTATTTTTGGGGTGGATTTTTTATCGGTATTTTTTGGTTTTATTGGATAAGTCTTAGTTTTAGATACTACCATCTAAGCTTTTTGGTCCCTTTTGTCATTATTGGTATCGCCCTTATTTATGGACTCATCTTTAGAGTAATAGCATTTTTTGATAATATTTACATCAAAGCTATTTTGATTTTTTCTCTTAGTTTTTTTTCTCCATTTGGATTTAACTGGCTCAAACTGGAATTAAGCCTGATTGATAGTTATTTTAATACGCAAGTTATCTTTTATGTACTTTTTCTAGCAGGAATTATTTCATTGATTAAACTGCAAAAATGGTATAAACTGTTGTCTTTGCTGTTTTTTATCTCGTCCATGTACCAACCTTCACTAAAAATTGAAAAAACACCTCTACATGTAGAGATAATAAAATCAAATATCAATCAAGACAATAAGTGGAATCCCAAATTTGAAAAAAAACTAGTAGAACAAAATTTTAGAGATATACTTGATGCTGTTACAAAAAAATATGATTTAATCATACTACCGGAGAGTGCTTTTCCACAATATCTAAACCTACACCCAAACGAGATAGAGAAGTTAAAAAACATCTCCAAAAAAATTTCAATAGTAGCTGGCGGACTGACTTATCAAAACCATAAAATCTACAACTCTTCATACTTTTTTGAAAATGGAAATATGCAAATCGCCCATAAAATCACACTTGTACCCTTTGGTGAGGAGATACCGCTTCCTGCCTTTTTAAACAAATTTATAAACAAGATATTTTTTAACTCCGCAAGTGATTATTCAAAAGCCAAAAATCCACAAAACTTTGACATAAAAGGGATAAAATTCAGAAGCGCCATCTGCTTTGAAGCAACAACAGATAAACTCTTTGAAAATACTCCAAAAAGAATGATAGCCATCAGCAATAACGCTTGGTTTAAACCCTCAATCGAACCAACTCTGCAACATCTACTGCTTAGATTTTATGCCAAAAGATACGATACCACCATATATCATAGCGCAAATGGTGGTATCAGCGGTATTATCAATCCCCGCTAAGATTCTCTTTTTTCATCTGTTAATTTATCTAACAAATCAAATAACTCATTTGAATCTTTTTCTATACTATCAAATAATTTTTTTACCTCTTCTGCTCTTTGGACTACATCATTAGACTTTAGAATAGAAGCTACATTAATCACATCATCATGCACAGCTTTATGTGGTCTTAGTACATTCATATAACCTTTGTATATGCCTAATTCTTGCTTTCCTTCATCACTATACCATTTGCCAAATCTACAAGTACTTGCATCTGCTGGATTAAAGCTTGCATCCTCTTTGAAAGTAGCTAAATACCCTTTTGTTTTAAAAACAATATGGTCTATTTTTGCAAGTGTCATTTGGAGTTCATGTGCAACAAATTCGTTTTTAATTTTAGTAGCTTTTGAATTTTCTATAAGATGGCTTAAGGTTTGAGTAAACTCTTCTAATTTCTGCGATGATGAAGTGGTATAATTCTGGGTTTTTTCACTGCTTTCTAGCATAGCATTTGAATTTTGCCTCAATATATTTATATTCATTTCAACTTCTTGCGTAGCTTTCTGAGTTCTTTCAGCAAGTTTTCTAACTTCATCAGCAACTACAGCAAAACCTCTCCCGTGTTCACCGGCTCTTGCTGCCTCTATAGCAGCATTTAGAGCCAACAAATTTGTTTGATCAGATATATCTTTGATAAGTGCTATAACATTGCTTATTTCATCCACATTTTGATTTAATTGTTCTGAGTTTTCTTTTGCTCCATGCATCATTTCAACTATCTCATTTATATTTTCAACTATCTCATTTGTATTTTTTTGGACATCTTGAACAATTTTCTCATTTCCACTGTTTATCTTATTTATTTCGTCAATATTTTTCATATTGCTACTTATATTCTCTTGAATGCTTCCATTATCATGAACTATCCCGCTAACCATTTTATCCGACAATGATGTAAATAAGTTACTTTTTTGCAAGCTTTTATCTGCGTTATTTTTAGCAATTCTTGCCTCTTGTGCGTCATTCTTTGCATCATCTGCAATAGATTCAACCTTATCTAAGAAAGTATTAAAACTCAAAATTGCATGTCCTATCTCATCATTTGAAACAACTTCTATTCTTTTGGAAAGATCAGCATCTCCTTCTGCCAACTCTTTAGCAGTAGTATCAAGTCTCTTTATAGGATTTATGAGTGATTTTTGAAGAACCAAGATGATAAGCAAGACAATAAGTACATCTATTATTATCATAATAACAACTTGAGTAATCACCAAGGAAGTTGTATGGTTTATGGCTGCTTGAACAACATTGCTCTTAGCTGCCATAAGAGCATATCCGACTATCTCTTTTTTAAAATTCCTTATTGGCAATGCCTTTGTAAAATATTCGTTATCTATTATAAAGTTTGATTTTATAGCCTTATTGAGGCTAAAATTATCTGAAAAAACATAATTTGAAAATGCTTTATCTATGTGTTTTGTGCTAGAAAGAGGATATCCATCTTTTACCTTTTTTGCCTTAGGATATAAAGAAGCATATTTTTTATCTAAAAAATATAAAAAGTCTATACCACTCTTTTTCAGAGCACTACCAAAGTTATTTATACCTCCGTTAAATGATAAAAGACCTATAAATTTACCACTCTTATACATAGGAAACACACTTTTTAGTCTTAAGCCTTTTGATGATTCCTCAAAAGTGATAATAGGCTTTTTAGTCTTCAAGACTTCTTGATAAGCCTTGGAACTTGCATAGCTATCTCCAAAACTTTTTGGTTTCCAAGACTTAAAAAATGTCTTCAGTGAGGGATCAAGAAGATGTACACTAACTTTCTTAAATGGAGTGTTATCACGATATAGCTTACCAATGCCGGCCATTATATTTTCGAGAGTTTTTCTATCTCCGCTAACAAAGGCATTGATTATCGCTTTATTTCTTGCTAATTGCATAGCATTTGTAAGCCAAACATTATTTTTTGATTGAATCTGATTGTCCAAATTTATTTTAAAATCCAAAACCTTTTCACCATATGTATCTTTTTTCATCTTATCAATAGATACCAAGCTAGTCACAGCAACAATTAAGATACCTATAACAACAGACGCAATTAATGGAATATGAACTTTTTTAGAAATCGACATATTTGAAAACATCAGAAACTCCTTTTAAGCTAGAAATTAGATTATTATACTT
>JALVAU010000095.1 GCA_027011025.1 Campylobacteraceae bacterium
GCCTGCACTTCACCTGTATGATTGTGATTCAAGAGGGTTTGAGTGGATAGATGAAAATGACTACAGAGCAAATGTCATAGCCTACATCAGAAAAGCAAAAAAACCGCAAGATGACATCATAGTAGTTTGTAACTTTTCAGACAAACCACACATCGGATACGAATTTGGTATAAGCCAAGAGGGAAGATACAAAGAGGTGTTTAACTCACAAGATAAAAAATTTGCAGGTTGGGATGAAGAGAAGCCGGCAACCTTCACAACACAAAATAGACCGATACACGGAAGAGATTTTTCCATAAAAGTTACCCTGCCGCCACTAAGCGTAAAATATATAAAAAAGGAGAGATAAGATGTTGAATTTTGACAGAAGTTTTGATTTCCAAATGACACAAAGCATAGAAAAAAAGATAGATAAGACCTATAAAGCACTGAAAGAGGAGATGAATAGCGATAAGATAGGCTACTACAAACTACCGCAAACCTCACAAGATATAATCAAAAAAGTAGAGGCTCTACATGTAGAAGATTTTTCACAAATAGTAATCATCGGCATAGGAGGCTCAAGCCTCGGTATAAAGGCAGTTGATCAAATCCTAAGACCATACACAAAAGATGCCAAAGAGATACTCTATCTTGAGAATTCTGACCCAGTGAGCATAAACCTCACGCTTAAAAAAATCAAAAAAAACAAAGCTCTGTTTTTTGTTATATCAAAATCCGGAGGAACAATAGAGACTACTTCTATATTTAAAACTGTTATACAATACTGCTCTTTGGATTTAAGCAGGAACGATAAAAATCGTATTTTTGCCATCACCGATAGCGGCTCGGCTCTGTCTGATTTTGCAAAATTTTATAAAATCACAGAATTTAATATACCGCTAAATGTTGGTGGGAGATTTTCGGTTCTTAGCGCAGTTGGAGTAGCACCTTTGATGATGGCAGGTTTTGATATGTCATCAGTGCTTAAGGGTGCAGGAGATTTCATAGAAAGATTTTTCGCAGAAAGTGAAACTCATCTTTTGGAAAAAGCATACTATCTGAGCAGTAAATCTAAAGAGACGCCTATAAATGTACTCTTCTCTTATGCTGATAGATTGGAAAACTTCACAAAATGGTTCGTACAACTCTGGGCAGAATCTCTTGGTAAAATCGATATAAATGGCTCACATGTAGGACTTACACCCGTAGGTCTGATTGGAGCAGTTGATCAACACTCGTTTTTGCAATTGGTCATAGAAGGTACTAGAGATAAAACAGTCACTTTCATAAAAATTGAAGATTTTAAAGATGATTTAACAATCCCAAATGTAACTCTAAAAAATATAGAAAAAACAAATTTTATAAATGGAAAAACTTTCAATACCCTTATAAATGCACAATGTGATGCTACAATGCAGAGTTTAATAGATGCTAAAGTTAGTACCGATATAATTACGCTTGATTTTGTATCTGCACAAAATATCGGAGCACTTATAGCCTACTTTGAGCTTTTGACTTCTGCATCAGGAGTGATGATGAATATCAACACATACGACCAACCTGGAGTTGAGCTAGGCAAACAGATACTTTATAAAAATTTACAAGGAAATAGTTAAATGAAATTAGTCTCTTATGACATAAATAAAAAATACAAAAAATCAGTAGCCTATTTTTCTATGGAATTTGCCATAGATCAAGCTCTAAAGATATACTCAGGAGGGCTTGGTTTTTTAGCAGGCTCTCATATGAGAAGTGTTTATGACCTCAAACAAAATGTTGTAGGCATTGGACTTCTTTGGAGTTTTGGATACTATGATCAAGTCAGAAACGAAGACAGAACTTTAAGACCCGCATTTACTAGAAAATTCTATCATTTCTTAGAAGAGTTGGATGTCGATGTTAAGGTGAAAATTCACAATCAAGATGTAAAGATAAAAGCTTTTTTAGTGAAGCCTGAGGTGTTTGGTTCAGCTCCTATTATCTTGCTTTCAACCGATATTGATGAGAATGATTATCTAGCTAGAACTATAACACACAAACTCTATGATGGAAATGAAAAAACAAGGGTAGCCCAAGAGATAGTTTTAGGAATTGGGGGCACAAGAGTTCTAGAAGCCTTGAGACACAGAGTTGATATATATCACATGAACGAAGGCCATGCTCTTCCTTTGGTCTATGAATTGTATTCAAAACTTCAAAATATGGATGAAGTTCGCAAAAGAGTAGTATTTACTACCCACACGCCTGAAGCTGCCGGCAATGAAATCCACAATATAAATTTTTTGCATGAGATGGGCTTTTTTAATGGTCTAGATATACAAACTATTAGAAATATAAGCGGGTATCAAAATAGCGATGATTTTAGCTTAACTGTCGGTGCTCTAAGAAGTGCAAAAATAGCAAATGCAGTCTCCAAAATACATGCAAAAGTATCAAACGATATGTGGTCACATGTAGAGGGTAGATGTAAGATAATATCTATCACAAATGCACAAAATAAAAAGTATTGGACAGATAAAACTCTAATCAGAAACCTAGATGAACATGAAGATTATGAACTTGTAGCTAGAAAAAAACACCTCAAAAAACTACTTTTTGATTTAGTAGCTGACCAAACAGGAAAGATGTTTGATCCGGAAATTTTGACGATAGTATGGGCTAGAAGGTTTGCAGAATACAAGAGACCGGGGCTTTTGAAGTATGATTTAGAGAGATTTGAAAGGCTGATGAAAAGGGTTGATATGCCTATACAAATTATATGGGCAGGAAAACCATATCCAGGAGATTTTGGCGCAATTGACCTTTTTAACGAACTTATAAATATATCTCACCACTATAAAAATATGGCAGTTTTGATAGGATACGAGCTAACACTCTCAAGATTTTTAAAACAAGGGAGCGATATTTGGCTCAATACGCCAAGAATCACAAGAGAAGCAAGTGGAACAAGCGGTATGACTGCTAGCATGAATGGTTCAATTCACTTTTCCATAGATGATGGTTGGCATCCAGAGTTTGCAAGAGACGGCAAAAATGCTTTTACTATCCCCAAACTTGATCATAACCTTCCTATAGAGGAACAAGATAATTTAGACAATAAAAATATGATGGATATCTTAGAAAATGATATACTTCCTACATACTACTATGATCAGAAAAAATGGGTTAGCATCATGAAAAATGCTATGACGGAGATAGAGATAGATTTTGACTCAGGCAGGATGGCAGATGAGTATTATAAAAAGATGTTTAATTTTTAACAAACTATAATATATACTAAGCACATATATG
>JALVAU010000096.1 GCA_027011025.1 Campylobacteraceae bacterium
TAGGTTTATGGATGTAGATGTGATTGATAGCGATAAAATGCAAATATCAAGAAAAGATATGGGTGTATCTACTAGGAGATGTTTTTTGTGTGAAAATGATGCAAAATTATGTGCAAGAAGTGCAAAACATTCGCTAGATGAGCTTTTATTATTCATACACAATCAAGTTTTGCAATATAATGAAGATTGAAGATTTAGCATATAACTCTCTCATAAAAGAGGTAGAATTAACCCCTAAGCCCGGCCTAGTGGATAGAAACAATAACGGTTCTCATAGAGATATGAATATAGAGACTTTTTATAACAGTTCCAAAGCAATAAAGCCTTTTATAAGAATATTTTATGAGTGCGGGAAAGGAGCCCTACATGTAGAGCCTAAAATATTATTTCAAAAATTAAGGCAGATAGGTAAAAAATGTGAAAAAGAGATGTTTTTAACAACTAAAGGGGTAAATACTCACAAGGGAATTATATTTTCTTTTGCTGTAATTTGTGGTGCGATTGGGATATTAAGAGCTAAGTATAAAAATATTTCATTTGAACAGTTGCAAAGTGAAATACAAGAGATTTGTAAAGATTTGGTAAAAAATGACCTTCTAGAGAGCGTAAAACACGAGATGAGCAGTGGAGAAAAACTATATAAAGAGACAAAACAAGCCGGCATAAGAGATGAAGCAGAAAATGGATACCCTATAATTTTTGAGCAAAGTTTACCTTTTTATCTTAAACAAAAAGAGCTCTACAATGAAGAAATTGCTCTTAAATTAACTCTGCTTTTTATTATGAGTAGGGCAACAGATAGTAATATTTTTGCCAGAGGAGGTTTAAAATCTATGGAGTTTGTAAAGGATAGATCTAAAAAAATACTAGAGATAAGAGATATAAAAAATCTTGATAAAGAACTTTTGAAGTTTGACAAAGAGATGATAAGCAGAAATCTAACTGCTGGGGGAAGTGCAGATTTGCTCTGCCTTACTTGGTTTTTATCAAAGATAGATTTTTAGTTTTTTGAGCTTTTTGAATGTAGAAATTATGGAACTTAGAAAACAATACAAAGTGGTCAAAAAGTCACTTCTTTTTAATTTTTATTTTTAAATCTCAAAACAAGATAACCGATGAGCCCAGATAAAAAAGAGCCCAATAGGATAGCTAGTTTATCTGCATAGTGATATATTTGTGTATCATCATAAGCCAAAGAATCAACAAATAGACTCATAGTAAATCCGATGCCAGTAAGTATCGCTAAGCCATACAGTTGTGTCCATGTACTCCCTTTTGGTAGTTTGGCAATCTTTAATTTTATTGCAAGCCAGCTAAAGCCAAATACTCCAACTTGTTTACCTATAAAGAGTCCGAACATGATGCCCATAGGCACTGAGCTCATCATATCTTTTAGAGATATCCCTTTGATATCTACGCCCGCATTTACAAAGGCAAAAAGTGGCAGTATCATAAATGCAACCCAATAGTGAAGATCGTGCTCCATCTCTTTTACCATAGAAAATTTCTTTCCATTTTTATCTGTTGAATTAAGGGGTATCATAAATGCTAGAGCAACGCCTGCCAAAGTTGCGTGCACTCCTGATTTTAAAACGCTTACCCATAAGATTATTCCTACTAATATATATGCTGCCTTTTTGACAACACCCAATCTATTCATGATAAATAAAACAATAAGTGAAATTATTGATATAGCAATAGAGATATTGGATAGATCTGTGGTATAAAATATGGCAATTATAATAATTGCCCCTAAATCATCTATAATAGCTAAGGCCATTAAAAATATTTTTAAAGATGAAGGTACTCTATTTCCAAGTAGAGATAAAATTCCTAATGCAAAAGCTATATCGGTGGCTGTTGGTATTGCCCATCCTTTCATTCCAAAGGATTCACCTTGATTGAATAATATAAATATCAAAGCGGGTACAATCATACCCCCAATTGCCGCAATACCTGGCAGGGCAATTTGACCTAAAGATGATAAATGTCCCTCTAAAACTTCCCGTTTTACTTCTAGTCCTATAAGAAAAAAGAATACAGCCATAAGCCCGTCATTTACCCATAAAATCAAGGGTTTTGCAATTTGTAAATTTCCAAATCTTATCTCTACATGTGTGTGTAAAAAACTATTGTATGCTGTTGAAAGAAAGCTGTTTTCCAAAAGAAGTGCTAGAATTGTCACTACTATCAACACTAAACCTGCAGATGACTCTTTTTGTATAAACTCTTTAATCGGTGTCATGTTGTATAACCTTTAGATACTTTTGAGGAATTATACCAAATTTTATTATTTATTGCTATTTGAGTATTTATGTCACGCAATGTTATTGTGATGGCAATGGAATAATATGATATTGTATATATTTTTTATAAAAATATGATGCCTTATTTCTTTAAAAAATTATAGTTGATTGTGTCTTGAACTCTATCGATATGTATATGGTGCTTTTTTGCTATTTTTATAAAAAGTGTATTATCCTCTTCTGATGCAAATGCCTTTTTGGGGAAAAAAAGGAATCCATCTCGATGATCAAGCAGATATCCCCTCTGTTCAGCAATTATAAGAGGTATTTCATCCCATAAAATAGCTTTTTTATTTATAGTTATACTTTTATCGTTGATTTGGATATGGAGCTTTTTGTTTGCTTCTTTTTCTTTCTTAAAAGATCTTGAGAGGATAGATTTTTCTATCATTTTTTTTATATAATACCAATATATTAAAAGTATTGTTGAAAATAATAGTATGGCTAAAGTACCTTTAAGTAGTGCTCCTACCACTCCAAATTGTAATAGAGCAATAAAAAACCAACCCATATATTTTTTTGGTGTATGAAACATTTTGTAGTTATATGCAAGTTCACCAGCTTGCATATATGTCTCTTTGTTCCAGAAGAAATTTAGAGTTATATCTTTAGACGTGTTCTTCATTTGCATCCTGATATATATCTTCTCTACATATGGCTTTTTCGTTTTCAAGCTCATCTATTAGTTTTTTTGTTTCATCATACAATTTGTAAAATTTCTTTGCATTTTCTTTATATATCTTTTGCTGTTTTTTAGCATATATCCATGCTATTGCGATAGAACTTGCAAAGAGGCTGTATATCCATAGTTGCCACTCTTTTAAATCAAGTAAAACTATGAAGTATTGGACAGAAAAAAGTACAAAAAATTCAACAGAAAAGATTATAACGAGAACTGAACTATGTTCAAATTCTAAAGTATATTTTTCTATTTCCTTGATTTTTTCTAAATTTTTATTT
>JALVAU010000097.1 GCA_027011025.1 Campylobacteraceae bacterium
TGAGCAAGAGGCTTGCATGTATAGCGGTTGTGAAAAATTAAAAGATGGTACTCTTAGGGGATATAGAGAGTATCTGCCAAGTGAATGGCTAAGCAAGTCTATATTTGCAGTTAAGCAAGATGTAAAGCTGCTAAATGAAAAGATTGTAGAATACACGGTGGTAAAACCCTTAGAAGAGATGCTTAAAAAAGAGATGTTTGATCCCAAAGAGATAGATTGGTTTTTGCCTCACTACTCATCTGATTACTTTAAAGATAAGTTGTATGATGGTATGAGAGAGGCGAATTGTGATATACCTCAAGACAAGTGGTTTACAAATCTTAGCACTAAAGGAAATACAGGCTCAGCCTCTATATATATCATATTAGAGGAGCTTTTTAACTCCGGCAGACTAAAGAGAGGTCAAAAACTTTTGTGTTATATACCTGAGAGTGGACGATTTTCTACAGCTTATATGTTGCTTGAAGTGGTTTGATGGATATAAAGAGTGTACCCCAAGACAATAGCTCCACTTATGGAGAGATGAAAAAAGCGATATATGCTACTAGTAGTGACGGTAAGATAAAGAGTATCGGCTCGACCGGTTGGGATGCTGAGGAGATAGTCACACAGCAAGCCATAGATGATTTAGAAGAGAGCAGAAAAGAGGCTCTGAAAAAAGTAATAGCAAAAGAGAGATCGCCGCTATACTACTACATGTATGAAACTAGAATGGATCTTAGCGTTTTAGCACAATCTACGGGGTTTTTTAAGTGGACTATCAAAAGGGATTTTAATCCAAAAATTTTTGATAAAATATCCGAAAAAAGGCTATTGGTTTATTGTGAGGCATTGGGAAAAAGCCTTGAGGAGATCAAGAAGATACCAAAGGATATAGATGGGTAATTTCAAACATACTCACCATGCACATTGTGAAAGTGGTGTGATGTCCTCTATGCTTAGATACTATGGGCTTGACATCAGCGAGCCTATGATATTTGGACTCTCCAATGTTCTTAATTTTGTCTATATACCTTTTGTTAAAATTGGCGGGATGCCTCTTGTGTCATATAGAAGTGTTCCAAAGGCGATCATAAAAAATATCCAAAAAAACTTAAATATTCAGATGAACTTGGAGACTTTTTCATCTAAACAAAGAGGCGAAGAGAGACTAGATGAGCTTTTAGGGCAAGGCAAGATAGTAGGAGCTCAAAGTTCGGTGTATTGGTTGGACTATTTTCCTCCTGAGATTAGATTTCATTTTAATGCACATAATTTACTGATTTATGGCAAAGAGAGCGAAGAGTATCTCATAAGCGACCCCGTGTTTGACAAGAGTGTCAGATGCTCCAAAGAGTCTTTGAGCAAGGCTAGATTTGCAAAGGGTATGATGGCGCCAAAAGGTTTGCTGTACTATCCGGTTTCGATACCAAAAGAGATAGATTTAAAACCTATAATCTCAAAAAATCTCAAAAAAATCTCAAAATATATGCTAAAGACGCCGATGCCGATAGTGGGACTAAGAGGCATGAGATTTCTTGCAAAATCTATACTAAAACTTAGAGCAAAACCTAAAAAGTATGCAAAACTCTTTCTTGGAAATATAGTCCGTATGCAAGAGGAGATAGGCACAGGTGGGGCTGGATTTAGATTTATGTATGCTTCATTTTTAGAAGAGGCAAGTGAGCTTTTTGATGGTGATTTAACTCTAAGGGAGGCTTCATCTCTTATGCTTGAAGTTGGGGATGAGTGGAGAGATTTTGCTTTGGTAATTGCAAAAGCTATAAAATCAAAACAAGATATTGATTACAAAAAGATAGCACAAATGCTTGTAAATATCAGTAAAAATGAAGCTAAAGTCTATAAAAAACTCTTGGAATTCAAGGGATGATAAAAGTAAGAGATGTTGTTAAAAAATATGGAGAATTAATAGCACTTGATGGCTTGTCCTTTGATGTAAAAAGTGGTACTGTATTTGGTCTTTTAGGTGTAAATGGTGCCGGTAAAAGTACGATACTATCCATACTAAATGGTTTGAGCAAGATGGATGGGGGCGATATAAAAATAGATGGATTAGATATCAACATTGATACAAAAGAGATAAAAAAATTCAGCTCTCTTATCCCTCAAAATCTAGCTTTTTATGATAAACTAAGTGTCAAAGAAAATCTTGATTTCTTTGCCAAAATTCAAAATGCAGATGAGAGTAATTATAAAAAAGCTATAGAGATAAATAGTTTAAACGATCTCTTAAACCAAAGAGCCTCTACCCTTTCAGGTGGGCAAAAAAGAAGATTAAACATAGCAATAGGACTACTGAATAACCCCAAAATTATCTATTTTGATGAGCCCACAGTCGGTATAGACCCAAAGAGCAGAAAAGAGATACTCCAATCCATAAAAGAGTATAAAAACTTTGGTATAACAGTTGTCTATACAAGTCACTATATGGATGAAGTTGCCACTATATGTGATGAGGTTGCCATCATATCACATGGTAAATTGGTTGTCCAAGAAGCTCTTAAGGAGTCTTTGAATCTTGAAAAACAGTTTTTGGAATTGACTAGGGATGATTATGTTTAGCGCTATGGTCAAAAAAGAGACTCTTCTAATCATGAGAGATAAAAAAGCTTTAGCTCTGCTTTTTATTATGCCCGCTATATTTATCTTAATTATATCAGTAGCCATGAGAGATGTTTTTTCTCTAAGTAGTGTCAGTTTTAAAATCTCTATAAATAACATGGATAATTCTAAAATTACTAAAGAGTTAGTGCTGAATATAGAAAAGAATAAGAGCTTTGATATAGTCAAACCCAAAGATGCGCAAATTTTAGTTACATTCCCAAAAAGTTACTCAAAAAACAGACAAAAGGCCAAGATAGATATAAAAGACTCTCTAAAAAGCGATGAGATAGAGCTGTTTAAAGCAAAATTATTAAAAGAGATTGTAGAGTTAAAGCTGAAAATAATCAAAACTAGATTGATGGAATTTTCAGATGAAGCGGCTAGTGCTTTGGATTCTGTTGATTTAGATTCAAAATCCCTTTTTGATGTAAAATATAATAAAACAGAAGATATACCAAACTCTACTCAACAGAGTGTTCCCTCATGGATAGTATTTGGTATGTTTTTTATGATAACCCCTATATCTACAATATTTTTAAATGAAAAAAAGCAAAATACACTCCAGAGGCTAAACTCTATGAATGTCTCTGTATCCGCTATGGTTATCTCAAAAACCATTCCATATCTCATAATTGCTCAAATCCAAGCTTGGGTG
>JALVAU010000098.1 GCA_027011025.1 Campylobacteraceae bacterium
GTCCATACTCTGCGTTGGATTTTCTTGAATTAGCTTTGGCAAAGTCCTGCGAAAATCCGCCTTGATTATGAACAAAATCACTACATCAAATATTTGGGATATTGTCTGGTGGAGTAATGAAAATCAAGATTTTAGGGGATTAATGTAAATCCCCTCTTTATATTTGGTTATTTATTTCCAAATCTCTCTTTTGTCTCTTTCAGTGCATCTATAAGTTCATCTAAATTTTCATATGGAATATGCGCTTTCCAATCTGGCTCATTTGAATCTTTTTTCAAAGATATTCCTATACTTACTACAGGAAACGAACCGTCTCCATAAGGCTCCTCAAGATGTGAGATTGATATCACACCATTTTTTGTATCTGCTAAATGAAAAGTCTTGATCACTGTATTATTTTTTCCACCCATATTTATCTCCTTAAATTGTTTTTAAAAGTTTTTTTATTTTTGCCTGTTTTTTTAGCCACTCTTTTTGCAACATCAGAGGGAAACCACCATAAGTTTTTCCACCTTCCAATGTTTTAGTGACACCACCTCTTGCTGCAATCACCGCAAAATCACCTATCTCTATGTGACCTGCTACAGCACTTTGACCTCCCATTATAACATTTCTACCTAAATTTGTCGAACCTGAAATTCCAGACTGTGAAACAAGTATGCAATGCTCACCTACTTGACAATTATGTCCTATCTGAACAAGATTGTCTATCTTTGTACCTTTTTTGATAATGGTTGATCCAAAAACTGCTCTATCAATTGTAGAATTTGCACCTATCTCAACACTATCTTCTAGTACAACATTGCCATTATGGTATATTTTTACATGTTCACCAAGCTTTGTATGGGCATAGCCAAAACCATCACCGCCTATTATGCAACCGGCTTGCAATATGCAATTTGAACCGATTATAGCATCTCCATAGATAACAACGCTAGGATATATAACACTATTTTTACCTATATGAACATTTTGTCCAATTGTAACATTTGGGTATATTACAACCCCCTCTTCTACAATAGAGTTGCTTCCAATTTGTACATTTGCTCCGATTTGCGCTTTTTGGCTTATAGTAGCTTTTGAGCTAAAATCAAATGGTATTTTTGCAAAATATTTACTCAATATCGCAAAGCACAAATGCGGATCATCACAAAGAAATGCTACGGAATCTTTAGGTACAATATCTATAAACTTTTCAGTTGTTAATATCACTTTTGCTTTAGTGTTTTTTAATTTATCTATTAGCTTCTCATTATCAAAAAATACTATATTTTTACTATTTGCTTCTTCTAAAGAGGAGAAGGAGTCTATCTCAAGATCTTCTCCCTCATACTTTATATCTAAAGTCTTGGCTATCTTACTTAATTTCATCATATATCCATAGCAACAGAACCACTGCGAACCATCTCGATAGGATTATATTTCTTAACTGCTTTTAGAAAATTTTCTATCCTTTTTGCATTATCCGCCACCATAACAACTATAAAATTTTCACCGCTGTTTGCTATAGTTCCGTTATAAGCTTTAAGCATAGCATCAAGTCCGTTAAAATCTTCATTGAGTGGTATTTTAACCAAAGCCATCTCTTTTTCAACAAATTCGGCTGATTCTATAACCTTATATGTAGGTATCAACTTATGAAGCTGTTTTACTATCTGCTCCAAAACTCTCTCATTTCCACAAGTTACGATAGTCAGTCTAGAAAAATCTGTATCTGGTACAGGGGCAACTGTCAGAGAGTCTATATTGTACCCTCTACCTGCAAAGAGTCCTGAAATTCTAGAGAGTACTCCATCTTCATTTGTTACAATAACAGATAAAACTCTTCTTATCTCTTCATTTTTTATAGTATTTTTCATAACTACCCCTTGTACTCTAAAATCATATTGTAAAGTGTGCCACCTGCTGGAACCATAGGTAAAACATCCTCTAATCTATCAACATTTACATCTATCATACACACTACATCACTTTGAACAGCTTTTTTTAGTGCTTTATCAAACTCCTCTTTTGTCTCCACTCTAAAACCCAAGCCTCCAAAACTCTCAGCCAACTTAACAAAATCAGGCTGCGCCCCACTCAAATCAGTAGAAGCATACCTTTTATCATAGAAAAATGTCTGCCATTGCCTAACCATACCAAGATAACCGTTGTTTAAAATAATATTTATGACAGGTATTTTTGACTCATAAGCAGTCATTAACTCTTGTATATTCATCAAAATTGAGCCATCTCCAGATATATTTATAGAGATTTTTTCAGGTTTTGCTTTCTTGACTCCGATAGCTGCTGGAAAACCAAATCCCATAGTACCCAATCCACCGCTTGTTACGAACTGTCTAGGTCTGCTAAATGGATAAAATTGTGCCGTCCACATTTGGTGCTGTCCAACATCAGTCGATATAATCGCCTTATCTCCTAAAGTCTCGCCAACTCTTTGTATGACCCATTGTGGTTTTATATTGCCTTTATCGTCACTATACTCTAATGGATGTATCTCATCATATCTTTTAAGTAAATCTCTCCATGATTGATACTTTTTAGAGTCAATTTTGTCTTTCAAAAGAGGAAGCATATCACTCAGTACATTTTTCAAATCTCCAACAATAGGATAGTCTATATCTACAATCTTACCTATACTGCTTGGGTCTATATCTACATGTATAACTTTTGCATGTTTTGCAAATTCACTCAGCTTCCCCGTAACCCTATCATCAAATCTTGGTCCAAGAGCTATCATGAGATCGGCTTCACTCATCGCCATATTTGCACTATAGCATCCATGCATACCTACCATACCCATCAACAGAGGATTATCATCTCCCATAACTCCCCTTGCCATCAATGTCTCAACAGCAGGAATACCTGAAATCTTGGCAAATTCTCTCACTAATTCACTAGCTCCTGAATTAACAGCGCCACCTCCAACATATAAAATAGGTCTATTAGAGTTTGCTATAGCATCCACTACTTTTTTAATCTGTCTGCTATTTCCCTTATATGTAGGCTTATAAGTTCTCATTGTTATTTTTTCCGGGTAATCAAACTTTGCAACTTGTGCTGTGACATCTTTTGGTATATCTACATGTACGGGTCCGGGTCTCCCACTTTTGGCTATATAAAAAGCCTCTTTGAGTATTCGTGGTAGATCTTTTGCATCTTTGACTAAATAGTTGTGTTTTACACAAGGCCTGCTTATACCAACTGCATCTATCTCTTGAAATGCGTCAGTTCCTATCATTGTTATTGGTACC
>JALVAU010000099.1 GCA_027011025.1 Campylobacteraceae bacterium
TAGTATATGATTTTATATTATACTGCGCTTAAGGTCAGTTATTTTGATCAATACAAACAGCAATGGAATATAAAAAAGATTTAAGACTGTTGCCCATGCTATCCCAAAACCCAAAGATATGGCCATTGGCTGAAGTATCACTGATTGACCTGCTGCAAAAAACATAAGAGTTGACAAACCTAAAACAGTTGTTATTGATGTCAACAAGATTGGTCTTAATCTGCTTGTAGCAAGATTCAATATATCTTGCATATTTTTTGCTCTCTTAAGAGAATCTATCATTATAATTCCATCATTTACAACGACTCCACTAAGCCCGACTATCCCTAAAAGAGACGGCATGGTAAGATTCATATCCATCATAAAATGCCCCACCAATACTCCTAAAAGTGATAGTGGTATGGATGTGAGCACAACAAATGATAATGTGATAGAATCAAACATCCAAACAAGAGCTATAAAAATCAAAAAGAGTGCGATGACGCCGGCTTGGGCCATCTCTTTTTGTATCTGTCTATTCTCTTTCTCCTCGCCTTTTATCACTATCTTAACACCTGTTTTTTTAATTTTTTCAAATGTTGGCTTAAGCTCTTTTAGAAGTTTTGATGAAGTGATTTGATTTTTATGAAGCGAAGCATATACGGTACTGACTCTAATACCGTCGTTTTTATAGATATTTGCATCACTGTTTTTATATATAAAATCGGCTATCTCACTAAGCCTCACTCTTTTGAGGGTTCCGGGAATCTGGACATAAAACTCTTCTAAAGCCCTTTTATTGTCTTTATTTTTATCTTGAGTAACTATATCTATGAGTTTTTTACCATAGGTCATCTTATTTACATTTGAAGCAAAAAAGTATGGCCTAAGAAGAGATGCGATATATTGCTCACTAAATCCAAGCACTGCTCCATACTCATTTAGTCTGAGCTTCACCTCTTTTTCACCTGCTTCTTTATCATCATTTATATTGTAAACTCCATTGATATTTTTCATTTTGCCCTCTACTACATGTAGAGCCTTTTTCACCAACTCGTCATCTTTGGCATAAAAAGCGAGTTCTACATCACTTTTTACTATACCGGCTCCCGGAACTATGACTTTAAATTCATTGAAATCAGGAGATGTTTCAAACTGTTTTGTGTATTTTTTTATGACTTTGAGCAACTCTCTTGCACTCTTTACTCTTTTCATATCCGTGTCATCATAGGCTGGTGAGAGGTAAGGATTTATGTATCTATTGTAAAAATTTTCCGGTTTTCTCTCATGTAGATTTATAAAAATTTGAAAATTATTTTCAGCCATATGGGGTTGAAATTTGGCATCTAGCATAAAACCTGATATCGAAGTAACCGATGAAACTTCACTTTTAGGTAATTTTTTCAGCAGAACCTTCTCTACTTTTGTAACAATCTCTTGAGTCTCTTGAAGTTTATAGTTTATATTTACCTTACCGCTTATATATATCTGAGTATTATCAAAATCGGGAAAAAGCTGAAAATTTGTCTTCTTAAAAAGATAAAAACTCAAACCTAAATCAAAAATTAAAAAGATAACAATAGCGCTCTTTTTATATTTAAGCAAAAAAGATATGATGATTTTATATCTTTTATTCCAACTATTCCACCATGATTCATTTTTTTGCTCTTTTGTTTTTGCTTTTAGAAAATCCTTTGCATGCAGAGGCAAAAAGAAAAATGCTTCAAAGAGTGAGCTCAAAAGCAAGATAGATATGACTATAGGAAGCACTCTCATAAAAACACCCATATCCCCTGACATAATAAGAAGTGGTAAAAAAGCAAATATTGTTGTAGAAGTGGCTGTGAGGACTGCGGGAAACATCTCACTAGCACCATTTATGGCTGCAACTTTAGGACTATCTCCCCTCTCTAAATGTTTATATATATTTTCTGCTACTACTATAGCTTCATCCACAAGCATACCTAAAGCTATAAGAGCACCCAACAAAGAGAGCATATTTAGACTAAATCCCATCATCTCCATAGCAATCAAACCGGTAAAAAAGCTAACAGGGATACCAAGTCCCACTACAAAGGCGATTCTACCGCTTATAAAGATATATACTGACAAAGAGACTAAAATAAGCCCAAAGATGATATTTGATATGACTGTATTTAGACGATTTCTTATCCATATAGATGTATCGGTATAGACCTCAAAATCGTAATTTTTATACTTTTGTCTAAATATTTTTAGGACTTTTTTTACATTTTTCACCAAGGTTATGGCATTTCCCTCTTTGGCTTTGTTCATATTTACAGAGATATTTGGCTTGCCATTGAAATGCGAAATCTCATTTGGATCTGCGAGTTGAAAATTTGCATCTGCTATATCTCTTAATTTTATGGTTTTAGTGCCAAACAACAGAGGCATATTTCGTAATTTTTCAAGATTTTTTTCACCAGAAATTGTACTGACGAAAAGATGTCCACCTCTTTGTTTTATAAGACCTATCGGGTATATACTACTGATAGAGCTTAATTTTGAGGCAACCTCACTTGGACTCAAACCGTAAGCTTGAAGCTTTTTTTCATCTATCTTTATCAAAAGTTCTTTATCCGAATATCCTCTTATGCTTATATCGCTTAAATTTTTGATTTTCGAAAGCCTTGTTTTAAGCTCATCTGCAACATCAAGCATCTTGTCTTTTGGTTCATTTGAGGCAATAGCGATAGTAGCTAAAGGGTAAGATGTCTTTAGTATTTTTGCGACAGGCTCATCCATATCTGAGGGAAAATCTTTTCTTACAGTTGAAATCACATCTTTGACATCATCAAGCACACTTGCTTGATCACTCCCCTCTCTTAGATAAACAAGTATCTTGAAAAATCCATTTTTTACGCTACTCTCTATTCTATCTTTGTCACTTAGATTTTTTAACTCATCTTCGAGTGGTTTAACTGCTATTTTATCAAGTATATCAGGGCTGGCTCCGGCATAAACACCGGTTATAGATATAGTCTCTAAATTCGATGGAGGGAAGATCTCTTTTGGGATATTTTGATATGAAAAAAATGCTAAAACAATCAAAAATAGTAAAAAAATATGGTTCAGTATAGACTTCTCAACCGCAAATGTTATAAATTTTTTTACCATAAACTAAAATACCGTATCTAAAACTTGATTTTTAAATTTTATATATTCTACTTTTTGCTTTAAAAACCGATTTTCTTCTTTAAGCACCGAATACTCACTGGAGAGTTTGCCTATATCTCGGCTTATGTAG
>JALVAU010000100.1 GCA_027011025.1 Campylobacteraceae bacterium
TCTCGGCTTGCTCTTAGAAACAGGGTGTCTTGTGTCTCTTTTTTGTGAAAATAGTTTGCCAATTCGTACATGTGTGTTACGAAAAATATCCTAATATCTTTTTGTATCAAAGCTTTTATGATTTGTTGTGCTATTTGAGAGCCTTCCGCCTCGTTTGTTGATGCAAAGGATTCATTGAATAAAACCAAAGCATTTGAGCAGACATGATCTACGATATCACTCATCCTTGAGAGCTCTTCATCAAACTTTCCGCTTTTCATCTCTTTGTCTTCCTCTTTTTTAAAGTGAGTGAAAACGCCACTGCAAAGGGTTGTTTCATAAGAGGCTGACGAGACAAACATACCACATTGCATCATGAGTTGTGCCAAGCCGACACTTCTTAAAAATGTAGTTTTACCTCCTTGATTTGCGCCTGTGATGATAAAGAGCTTTTTATCTTTTGCATCTATGTCATTGCTTATGATCTTCTTATCCACAACAAGCGCAAGAGAGATGTCATATAACCCCCGTACTAAAAAATTAAAGCTATTTTTAGGAGCAATCTTCGGATAACTCCATTTACACCCTATTTCTTGAAGTTTCTCATCCAGATTCATACACCCTATATAAAAGGCCAATTCTCTCCTTAAGGAGATAAAAAAGTTATCTACATGTGTAGCTGAACTGCTCAGGGAGTTTGCGATGTCGTTTAATCCCTCATCTCTTAGGTTTCGCAGCACTTTTGCTCCTGCATCATCTCTTGGGTGCAAAGTGTGGGAATACTCTTTGGATTTTTTTGTGAAAACTTTGCCTATCCAACTTTTTGTTGCCATCTTGTCTCTTCTTAGGGTATAGTTTGATCCTTCATTTGCCTTGCTTAGTTTTGCGCTGATCAAGACTCCTTTTTTGAACTTCAACTCTTTGAGATGCTCTTTGACTACTTCGAGATAATCATCGTTCAACTCTTCTTGAATCATAGAAAAAAATCTTTTAAATCCGGCAGAGTCAAATCTTCCTATATTTTCATCTACGATTTTTCTAAGTTCTCTCAAAAGCTCAAAATACATACCGAGCAGTGAAACACTACTACTAAGCAATGAAGCGGGGTATCTCCCAAAGACGCCAAGCCAGTTTTCCTGTTTTTTGGCAAGAGATTTTATAGTCAGATTATATATCTCTTTTATAATATCTGGATTTTTCAAGCAGTCTTTCAAAATCTCTTGACGATACAACACCTCTTCTTTTGATTTCAGACTAGACAAAATAGCTGTTTTTGATATGTCATGCAAAAAGTCATCTTCACCTGACATCGCATTTAGCAATACTTCTAGCTCCAAATCGTTCATAAGTATATCGCTATTGTGAGGTAAATCTTGTTTTATATCAAAATCTTTATCTTTATACATAAGAAAAACTCTCATCCGCCTATCCTTTTGAGTATCTGCTCACTGCTAAGACGGTACTTTTTAGCGATAGATTTGGCATAAGCCAAACCGTCAGACTCTTTTTTGATGATTTTATATGTGCGGTTTTCTATGTTATTTATATCTATGAGACTCACCATGCTCACTCTCTTTTCATTGAGACTGTTCAACTCTTCTATGAAAGTAACCCAGATACAAAACAGATCCAGCTCTACTATCTTTTCCATAATCTTTTTACTGAGAAAAATTGCATCTTTAAGCGATGTGGAAGAAAAAATCTCATTTAAGATCACCAAACTTTTTGGCGTAGCAGACTCTAAAATCTTGTGAATTCTTACCAAATCTTCTTGCAGTTTGCTATGTAGATTTCCTATATGCTCTTCTCTCTCGAAGTGAGTAAAGACTCTATCGATCAAAAAAAGTTTTGCTTCACTAGCCGGTACAGGCAAACCTAAACTAGCCAAGTAATTTATCTGCCCAAATGCTCTTGAAAAAGTCGATTTGCCACCCTGATTTGCTCCTGAGACTATCATAATCCTCTCTTGCTTTTCCAAAACATAGTCATTTGCCACAACTTTTTTCTTTTCAAGGACTAAACTATAAGCAAGTGCCAAATCAAATCCATTTTCCACTCTCATGCTCTTGTTTTTATCACTGATTTGTGGGAAACAAAATCTCTCTTTTATCTTGGAGATATAACTCAGATATGATATATAGAACTCCACTTCATGAGCAAAAGTTTGAAAAGTTTTATCTATAAAATCTTCGTATATATCACAAAATTCACGCAATTTAGCAAAGATTTTAGGATAGAGCTTGGCTACAAACTCTAAAATTTTTGCATTGACATGGTTCATACCTCTGTTTTTATCAAATTGGCTTTTAGTTTCGTTTATATTGTTTTGCTCAAACTTTTCAAATACTTTTTTAATCTCTTGCGAATAATTCTCTTCGCCTTCGTATCTTTTTACCTTAAAAGTGAGTCCATCTATCGTGATATCATACATGATCGAGTCAAGTTGTTTTTCAAGAGATCGCATATCATTTTGAAAAGATTTAATCTCATCACTTTGCAAATAAATACCAAGAAAATCATGAAAAAGGAGAAATCCTTTAGAGTGCAAATTAGCAGACTTTAAAGAGTTATATAAGCCTTCAAGTGCATTGATATACACCAAGGACATCTGTAAAAACCAACTATTTTTATAGATATCATAATCAAGCTCTTTTGTGAGTTTTTGATATCTTTGTATCTTTAACATCTCTTGACAAAACTCATCAACTCTGAGATAAAATTCATCGTTTTGTAGGTCTTTTATAATCTCTTGTCTATAGATTATCGTCTGCATATCATCAAGCGGAGTGTAGAAGAACTTTGTAAAATCGTACTCTTTTTTATAAGAGACGATAGTATCTATGATCTGATCTAAGTTCAAATCTCTATAAAAATCAAGTAAAGATGAAAGCTCTTTGGCTCTCTTTGTTTTATCAAAAAGTATGCTACAAAATTGCATAAAAACCCCTTTTTTTCACAGGAGTCATCAGCTCAAAAGAACTATTAGGGTGAACTCCATCACCTCTACATGTAGAGCAATAAAATACTGTAAATTTATTATACTACAAAAATTTTAATAAAGGGTATTTGCCTCTTTTTTTATATATTCATCGTACTTTTTGTAGCTTTTTTTAATAAGGCGTTCAGAGGATTGATTGTCACATCGACTCCTATTTTTCTATATCGCTCTACTGCAACTGTATTAACACTCAGGTAACATTACTATATTAGAATTTCACTACAAAAACAAAAAAGGA
>JALVAU010000101.1 GCA_027011025.1 Campylobacteraceae bacterium
TATATGGAGTGCGCTGAACTTATAGATAGTTTTAATTGGAAACACTGGAAAGATATAGACAAACCTATAGATTGGGAAAATGCAGTCATTGAGATAGTCGATATTTGGCATTTTGTTATGAGTTTGGTACTAGAAGATGGAAAGATAAGAAGAGGCAAGGGTATAGATAGAATGGCACGAGATGTGACCGATGTGCAAGGATTCGAGAGATTTACCAAGGAGCCTCATAGTATCAAGGATGCACCTTCTGCTGAAATTATAAATGATATTGAGAAGATTATACACGAAACTACAGGTTTTAGTGTTGATATATATGATAGTTTATTAAAAAACTATTTTTCTTTGGCACTAAAGTGTGGGGTAAATCTAAAGGTACTCTACAAATACTACATCGCAAAAAATGTTCTAAACGGTTTTAGGCAAGATCATGGTTATAAAGATGGAAGCTATAAAAAAGTTTGGAATGGCAAAGAGGACAATGTAGTCATGCTTGAAATCATGGATGCTGAAATTTTGGGTGCAGACGATCTCTATAAAGAGCTAGACAAGGCTTATGCTATAATCAAATAGTTTTATCATAGACTATACTTTTGCTTTTAGGCGTCTCTAGGAACTCAACTTTTGAGACTTTGACGCCTATCTTGCTCATCTTTTTTTGTATGATTTTTAGAAGCCAAGCAGATATATTTTCACTTGTTGGGATAAAGTCAACTATCACATAGCCCTCATACATCTCAAATATATACTCATCTTCATCTTGTATATATGCAAAATCAACAGTTTTAAAACCATTTTTGTGTTCAATCAGATGTTTTTTATCTCTAAAATGAGGCAGAAGCGTAGCAAAAAGAGGGTCATTTATATCTATGATAAATTTATGATCCAGTGTATCGTCTAAAAAGAGCTTAAACCAGTTGAGATGTCCAAAATCCGTCACCATCCCATCTTTTAGTTTATCGCTTTGGAGATATATTATGATCTTTCCTTGATGTCCGTGAAGATGTCTACATGTAGAGCAACTCTTTAGCGCAAACTCTTTATTTAGAACTTGTGTCCACACTCTGTGACCATAGCAAAAATCAAACTCTTTGGATATTTCCCAGTACATCTCAAACCTCTTTATTTAATAACTGACACGATATTATACAACTTTATAGTAAAATTAACGCTTTCATAGCCGAGATACTCAAATTCAACGGCTCCTCGCCCATCGCTTCAAGAGAGTTTTTGACTCTGTCTATTATCATCGAGAGTGTGATTTCAAAGTTGAAATTTGAGTGATTTAGTAGAGATTCTTTGCCGTTTTTTAGAGATGGTAGCTCTTTTAGATTGTTTATTGTGATATTTTTGTAATTTTTATTTAGTTCTAGTTGCCAATTTAATTGCCATGTAGCAAAGATAAACTTTCCATTTTCATCTTTTGCATTTCTTATCTTCCATCTTAAAACTTTAAGCGTATAGTAAACATTCTTGAAGAGTTTCGCATCATAACCAAGTGCTGTTAGATGGTGACCATCTTTGAGATTATAAGCCTTATAAAACATTTTGTAGAGTCCCAATATCAAAAAATCACTTCTATTTTTACTCTCTTTTTCAAATGATTTTCTCAGGTAGTCACTATATGAGCCATTTTTCAAAAGATTTACACTATTGTAGCCATGTTTTATGTTGAAAATTATCTCTTTTGAGAGCTTTTTATCGCTCAGGCTAGGATTTCTCAAATCAAGAATATTTTTATATTTTAAAAGAAGATTTGTGATATCTTTATAGTCTTGGGCTATGATTGTTGCACTGTTTGATTGCAAAATCTCAGAAGCCCTCTGTTTGTATGAGCATGCTGTCATAAATACAAAAATAGATAAGAGGATCAACAAATTTATAATTTTTTTCATACTTGCACTACTGTTCTAAATATCGTTTGAGCTTGGTTATTTGGTTTGTAGATGTTTGTATCTCTATAGCTACATGTAGAGTTTCAAACTTTTTTTCTATATTTGTTATATTTAGTTGTTGCAGTATATGTTCTACTTTACTTAGATTGCTATATTTGCATTTAAAAGTGTACTTCTCCTCTTTTTTATATTCTGATAATTTGCACTCTTTTACTACTAGGTTGACTGCATCACTATATGCTCGAACTAAACCACCGGTTCCAAGCTTGATGCCGCCAAAATATCTTACTATAATAACTCCTGTATTTATAAGTTTATGACCTCGCAATACATTTAGAGCCGGCCTTCCTGCTGTTCCTTTGGGTTCAAAGTTGTCGCTACTACCTTCTGTTATCTGTTCTAGTTCATTTATGTAGCGAAATGCCACAACAAAATGCCTGGCTTTTGGGTGCTCTTTTTTTAATGATTTCAGTATCATCTCTAGTTGATCATACGGAAAGATATGCGCTATAAATTTTGATTTTTTCTCTTCTAGTGTAACTTGATAGTGTTGATTACAAATAAACATATATTAAAACTGACCTCAACTATTTAAAGAAGATGTCCCATCTCCTCTTTTTTTGTTTTTAGATAATCCTCGTTATATCTGTTTGGCTCTATAATAATTGGAATTCTCTGTACTATCTCTATGTTTTTTAAGCTGTTCAATTTTTTAGGGTTGTTTGTCAATAGTCTTATGGATTTTATCTTAAAGTGATGGAGTATGATTTCTACCATTTCATAGTTTCGCTCATCTGCCTCAAAACCAAGTTGGTGATTTGCCTCTACTGTGTCGTATCCGGCATCTTGCAGAGCATAGGCATTTACTTTGTTTAGAAGCCCTATATCTCGACCCTCTTGTCTGAGATATATAACCATGCCCCCTTCTTGACCTATGGTTTTTAGTGCAAATTGCAGTTGATCTCCGCAATCACACTTAAGACTCCCTATCGTATCTCCCGTGAGACATTCACTGTGAATTCTGACTATAGGAGTAGCTTTGAGAGGCTCTTTGAAGATTACAAGATGCTCTTTTACTCCCTCGCGAAATGATTGTATTTTGAAATCTCCATATTTTGTTGGAAGATTTGCTATATTGGATATATTAATTCTCATATATTGGTTAAACCTTATTAAGTATATTATGGTAAAATATTATCTGACTTTACACACTAAGCACATATCTGAGTGGTATAAGTTGCTCTCAAGTGCTAGGCAGTAAGATGCAGGAGCTACTAGTAGCTTCAAATCTTACTAACGACGCAATTGTGAGCAAA
>JALVAU010000102.1 GCA_027011025.1 Campylobacteraceae bacterium
CATCTTTTTAAAGGGGTAAGAAACAGCAATATTGTAAAAAACTTTATCAAAGTTTCAGTAATAAAAAATGGTTCAAAAATAACTGTTTCATTAAAAAATACAACTCCTCATAAATTTCCAACAGGCTTTACCGGCAGAGAAGTTGATATCTCTGTGATTTATAAAAATGGTTCAAAAATTATTTCTAAACAAACAAAAAAAATTAATACACTGTATGTCGATAAAAACAACAAAGAGACTATTTCATATGTGGCTGCTAAAATGGTTTTTGATAAAAGACTAAAACCTTATGAAGAGAAGAAATATATTTTTAATATAGACAATAAAGCAAATAACGCTAAAATTGAAATAAAATATAGATTAATAAAAAGTAGCTTAGTACCAATATTGGAAATAAAAGATAAAATATTTACCAAGCAATACGACATATACAGCTCATCACTAAAGATATAAAATTTAATATCTTTTTTATGTATTCTTGAAAATATCAGTAAGCTGAGATTTACACTTGTTTCTTATGTCTATATGGAATAATCATTAATAGCTTGTAAAAAGTCATTTATAATATCTTGTGGATTTTCTAGTCCAACAGATACACGAATCAAGCCATCTGTGATGCCTAAAAATTCTCTTGATTTATCATTAAAATCTCTATATATAGTGCTTTTCATGTGAAGTGCCAAAGTTCGATTATCTCCTATATTTGCGGTTTGTGTTGCGAGTTTGAGATTGTCTAGAAGTTTGAAGGCTCTTTGTTGTGTTTGTGCATCTATTGTAAATATTGGTCCACATCCAGATTTAAAAAATCTATTGTAATTTTCAAAATCTATACTTTTTGATAAAGATGGATGGTTTATGGTGATGTTTTTTGGCATATTACTATTGAGTTCTTCGGCTATTTTGGCGACATTTTTATTCACTCTTTCAACTCTTAGTGCAAGTGTTTCTAGCCCAAGTAGTGTCAAAAAAGAGCCAAAAGCATTTGCGCTCATACCTATGTCTCTAAGAGATCTTTTTTTACAAATTGTGATTAAGGATTTTTTACCAGCTTTTTCTATCAGTGGATGCAGGTCTCTGTATTTTGGGTTTAGTAATTTATCATCTTGATTATTAACCTCTCTAAATATTGCAACTCCACCAAGCGCTGCACTATGTCCGCTCATATTTTTAGTGCTAGAGTGTATGACTATATCAGCTCCTAAATTTAATGGTTGCACTAAAAGGGGTGTTGTTGTGTTGTCTATTATGAGTAGAGTTTCATATTTTTTACATAGATTTGCAATTTTCTCTATATCTGGCAGTCTAAGGCTAGGATTTCCTACACTTTCTAATAAAACAATTTTTATGTTTGATTTGAGCTTATTTTCTATATAAAGAAAATCATCGATTTTACAGAAACTATTTTTTATGCCAAATCTTTTTAATGTTTGGTTTACAAGAGTGTATGTTCCACCAAAGAATCCTCCTATACATAGAAGTTCATCATTAGTATTTAAGATTGCATTTAAAACCATAGAAATTGCTCCCATACCAGAAGATGTTGCTATGGCGCCAAATCCATTTTCCATCTTTGTAACCACGGATTCAAGTTTTGAGTTTGTAGGATTGCCGACTCTTGCATATAGTGGTAAATTTTGAGCTCCACAAAAGATATCTTCTGCTTGTTTTGCATCTTTGTATCCAAAGGATGCAGATGGAGTTATGGTTGGTGCAGTTGCCCCTGTTTTATTGCCTATAGATTGCACTAAAAGTGTATTAAAATCTTCAAAATTCATTTTGACCTCATATTGAAAAATTGATTGCTTGATTTATCTTCTCTTCACATTTTTTTAATTCTGATAGAGGAGTATCAAGAATAGTATTTAAATTGTTTTGTACATCATTCCAAAAGAGTTTTAGTACACTGTTGTTTGTCTTGCATATATTTGTATATGTGTCATTTTCAAGGATTGATATTATCTTTGCTAACTTTATATTTTCAAGTGGTTTTGCCAATTTATAGCCGCCATGGGCACCTTTTGTGCTTATGAGTATATTGTTTTTTTTAAGTTCTAACAAAATTTGCTCTAAAAATCTCTGTGGAATCTTAGCTCTTGAAGCAATATCTTTTATCTTTAGAGTTTCATCTTCTTGACAAGACCCGAGCTGATAAAGTGCAGCTACAGCATATATGCTTTTGCTTGTAATTCCTACCATAGTTATCTCTTTATAAGTTGTAATATTTGGTAGATTTTACATCCAAAACAAAAATCAAACATAGTCTCCAAAAGAGCACATATAAGCAAAATAACCGAAACGATAGTTGCATATATAGGTAGATTGATAAGATATAGAATACTTAATGTAAAGGATATGGATAGACCCATAAAAAGTGCAAATCTTTTAGGTGCTTCGTCACACATATTTTCTTTTAGATTTAGTATTTTAACTATAGATTTGCCGATTAGTAAAAAAGGGCTAAGCTCTTGTCTTCTGAGTGCTCTTGCTAGAAAATCAAATAGCAATATCAGTGCAAAAATAGGTAATTTTGTGATTAATAATATCATAACAACTAAAGAGACTTGAGCTGATATAATCCGAACAAGATTTGAATCTATACTTCTTAGTGATATAGGACAACTTTTGGACATTTATTTTCCTTGATTGTGAAATATTTATGTAAGCATAACATAATTTTATCTAATATCAAGTAAATCTATAGATTTAATAGTTTTAATTCTATTGACCTAAAACTTCTTCAAGCTGCTTCTGTGTACTTACGAGTGTGATTTTTGTGATTTTAAAATTATTTAGATTAATAATCGCTATATAGTCTTGGTACTTTTCGCTTCTATATTTTAAAGATATTTTTTCATCTCTTATGAGCATAACTGGATATTTATGTTTTTGAAAATCAGGTATCGCAAACATAGATGCTATGATGGATGGCATACCACTGATATCAGCTATAAAAGCTACGTTTTTATTTAGAAGATAGTCGTCCGGTTTTGAATCTAGTAGAGCCCTAGCCGTATGTCCACTTGCTTTTTTAAAAACAAATATGACCTTTTTAGTCTTATTGCTTAAGCTGACTTCTTTATCAAACTGATCTTTTAGAGTAATATTCTCAAATATTTTACCAACAGTAACATCTTTTGTCAAAGAGTTGATATTTTGTATGTTTGGATTTTCTACCTTTTTTTCTCCACAACCACTAAT
>JALVAU010000103.1 GCA_027011025.1 Campylobacteraceae bacterium
CCTAAAGGTAGGATTAATAATTTTTCGATAAAATTCCAATTACTACTTTTAGGTAGAATTTAAAATAGGAGTGGAAATGACTGAGCGTATTACTAAAGATATGGCCAGAAATATCTATTTTGGCGGTGGTCTTTTTGCAATCTTGGTGTTTGTGGGATTGACATTTGATACTGTAAAACAAATTCCAAAATTGAGTCACGAAAACAAGATAACAAAATCTGTTGCTCTTGGAAAACAAGTATGGGAGAACAATGATTGTGTAGGTTGCCATACACTTATGGGCGAGGGTGCATACTATGCTCCTGAATTAGGAAATGCCTTTAAACGACTAGGTGGTGGAGATGAAGCAGCTTTCAAAGCTTATCTTGCAGGTTGGATGGCAGCTCAGCCTCTACATGTAAAGAACAGAAGAAAAATGCCTCAATTTAATCTAACACCCGCGCAAGTAAACAATCTTGCAGATTTTTTAATTTGGACATCTAAGGTTAATAACCAAGATTGGCCACCAAACATACAAGGATAAGGAAAGTTTATGAAATATTCATCTCAAATGGTCGCAAAGCCATATTTTATCTTTGCATTGATTTTATTAGCTGGAGAGATTCTCTTTGGTATAACCATGAGTATCCAGTATATCTATGGTGACTTTTTGTTTCCTATGTTGCCGTTTAATGTCCTTCGTATGGTGCATGTAAACCTTCTTATAGTTTTACTGTTGTTTGGTTTTATGGGAGCTACTTATTATCTGATTCCCGAAGAGGCAGAGAGAGAGCTTTGGAGCCCACTTTTGGCAAAAATCACTTTTTGGGTATTTGTCGTAGCCGGTGTTCTTACGATACTAGGTTATCTGTTTGTTCCATATGCCGAACTTACACAGCTCACCATGAATGACCTTTGGCCAACCATGGGTAGAGAGTTTTTGGAACAACCGACTATCACAAAGATAGGTATAGTTCTTGTTGTCGTTTCGTATATATTAAATGTTACTATGACGGTCATAAAAGGTAGAACTACCACTATCTCCATCATTTTACTTACCGGACTTTTTGGTTTAGCATTCTTTTTCTTGTTCGCATTTGAGTTTTCAGACAATATGATAACAGATAAGTTTTTCTGGTGGTTTGTTGTTCACTTGTGGGTTGAGGCAACTTGGGAGCTTATCTTGGGAGCTTTACTTGCATTTGTGCTTGTTAAGCTTACAGGAGTTGACAGAGAGCATATAGATAAGTGGTTGTATCTCATAATCGCTATGACACTTATCGCTGGACTTGCAGGGACAGGACATCACTTTTTCTACATAGGACTTCCTGGATATTGGTTATGGATTGGGTCTATCGCTTCTGCGGCTGAACCGATTCCGTTTTTCTTGATGATTCTTTTTGCGTACAATATGATCAAAAATCGTCGTATCCAAGATGACAATAAGATAGCTTTAACATGGGCAAAAGGTACAGCGGTTGTTGGCTTCTTAGGTGCCGGTGTTTGGGGCTTTATGCACACACTTGCTCCAGTTGATTACTATACACACGGTACACAACTCACAGCAGCTCATGGTCACTTGTCATTTTTTGGAGCTTATGTGATGATTTGCTTTACTCTTATCTCTTATGCTATGCCGATTCTTAGAGGCAGACCTCATGGAAACTGCGCAAAAGCTCAAAAGGTAGAGTTGACAAGTTTTTGGTTGATGGTGATTGGTATGATTGGTCTTACTCTTGCATTGACGGTTGCAGGTGTTATGCAGATCGAAATGCAAAGAATTCCAGATTCTGCACATGCTATGGCATTTATGGATGCGCAAGCTAAAATCTCTACAGTCTATATAATTCGTTCACTCTTTGGAGCTATGACTTTTGTTGGATTGTTGGTATATTTCTACAGCTTTTTTGTAAAAGAAGAGAAAGCAGTAGCATAGATGGATGAAAAAGTCGGTAAGTTTTGGGACAGGTATCTAACCAAAAAAGCATCCCGACTTTTTGAATCCAAGCAAGTTCTTTTTGAAGAAAAAGAGAGATCTTTGAAGATATTTTATCACCTCTTAGGGGGTGATAAAGCAAAAGAGCTACATATAACAGATAAAAGATTTATCAAAACTTCAAGAACTATGCTAGAAAAGTTTTCTGGAAAAGGGAGGAGCTTTTTTCTTGCTTGGCAAGACGAAAAAGCACTCTATTTTCCGGGAGCTTTATCCTATTTTAACGATAAAGAACTAAACAGCATGCACTACTATTGGCTGTGTGCAATGCTTTGTGAAGTCGATATCAAAACAGACAATATAATCCAAGAAAACAAAAGAGTAGCTCATAATTTGATAAAAAAGTACGAGGGCTTTAGAGAGTTTTATAAAAAAGCCGAAAAATTTCTACTTGAACACTACCCTGAATTATCATATATTGACTCTTCCATAGACGAAGATTTACTAGATGATAATAGCTACCCAAATCCTCTTTGGATATACCCTTGCGTATCGAACAATTCTAAACTTCTTGATTTTAATGATGAAGAGGAGATGGGAAGAAAAGACGGCAAGGAAGATAAGACCGAAGAGCTAAAGATGAAGAAGAAGGCAAATCAGATAGACGATGAAAAAGAGACAGATGGTTTATTACTGTTTTTGCCAGAATCCTTGATGAGCTTCATGGAGCAAGTCAATGTTGACAGACAAGAAAATGACAGTTTTGACGAAGATGCTCTATATAATGCAGCTGAACTTGATGAGATAACACTTGGAAGAAAAGATGCAAATCTTTCATCAAGAGTAAAGATGGACTTGGATATTTCCTCTAATGACGCAGAAGATTATCCGCTTGGAGAAGGTTTTTATAGAGATGAGTGGGATTATAGAAAAGAGAATTATCTAAAAAAATATGTCCGCATAGTTCCTCAGGTGGCCATACATGTAGAGCCCATGGGTTTGCCAAAAAGATTAAATAAAATGATGCAAAAGATTCAAACCGAACTTGACTTGATGGAGCTAGATAGAGTCAAAATTGACAATTTGCCTTATGGAGATGAGATCAATTTTGACTCGTGGATAGACTACAAAGGGCATAAAAACAGATCAAACCATCCTCAAAGATTTTTTCAGAGTTTTGAGAAAAAAATAAGAGATATGTCAACACTTCTTTTAGCAGATATTTCGCTTTCGACTGAAGCTGGAGTAACACAAGATATA
>JALVAU010000104.1 GCA_027011025.1 Campylobacteraceae bacterium
ATTCTTGTCGAAGCCATGTCAACCCCATAAAAAAGGTTTCTATTATACCATAAAATAAATAATTAATGAATATTTAGCTAGAATATCCAAAAGGTTTTATTATGCAGTATATAATTTTTTTTATAGTGATGATTTTTTTTCAAGCATGCACTACACCCGTAAAAACGATAAATAGACATGAGTATAAAGTAGTCTCAGTCCCAAAAGCACAAGAAAATATATCAATTCAAAAAGATAGTTCTAGTCTTTACAATATAGAGATTCAGACAGTTCAAAAAACTAAGAATAAATACTCTTCTAGCAAGATATATACAGGCAGTATAAAAGGTATAATTTCAAAATTATACTATAGCAAGAATAAAAAAGCATGGATGTATGAGATAATAGGAAAGGATATGAGTAACGCAAAACTACCGTATGCAGAGTTCTACTACTCTAAAAAATTGGCTAGCGAGGGTGATTTTGTCTATGTTATACTTAAAGATTCTAATTTAAAAGACCTATTTTTTATAAAAAAAGCAAACAGAATAAGCAAAAAAAGAAAATTTGCAAAAAGAGCTAGAAAAATTAGAAAAACAGACAAATTAGGCAGAAGAAGTATTGTTATAGGCGTACCATCAGTCGAAAATATAACATTTTAAAATGTTAACCGCTCATTTACTTTCATTTCGTACAATTTCACTAAGCGAATTTCAAAAATACTCCGATATTTAAAAAACTTTAGGAGGCGGTTTTAGCCAAGTGCCGTCTCTATTTTTTAGATTTTCAATACTATCTCAAATCTAGCTCCATTTTTAAGATTTTTTGCCCTCAACACTCCTTGCATATTTTTTTCGATGATAATTTTTGACATGTATAAGCCTATGCCGGTTCCATTTGATTCCTCTTTACTGCTTACATACGGCTCAAAAATTTTCTCTATAGGCTCTATTTTTATCCCTTCTCCATTATCATCTATGTGTATATAGACACTATTTTTGTCTTTAAATACCGAGATATTTATGTTAGGATTTTTTATATCCGAATTGATAAGAGCATCTTTGGCATTTGAGAGAATATTTAAAACCACCTGTTCAAATTCATTTTTATAGCCTAAAATTTGAATATTTTTGGGGATATCTATATTTAAGTCTATATTTTGGTTGACTATAGTTTTGCCTATGATGTTTAGTACACTTTGGATAGAGTCTTTTAGGTTAAAAACTTTTTTATTTTTATCTGGCATAAAAAAATTCCTAAAATCATCTATAGTATTTGACATATAATCCAATAGCTTCTCTGCTTCTCTGCTCTTTTGTGTCATTATATTGCTATCTAATCTGTCCATCATATATCTAAATTTTATATTTAAGATGATTGCAGATAGTTCTGAGAGAGGTTGTCTCCATTGGTGAGCTATGTTGCTTATCATCTCTCCTAATGCTATAAATTTTGATTTTTCTATCAAGAGCCTCTCTTGTTCTGCTCTTTTTTTAACTTCTTGTTTTACCCTTTTTTCCAAAGTATCATTTAGCTCTTCGAGTTGAGTGCTTTTTTGTCTTATTTCGCTATTGTACTCTTTAAAAAATTTATCTATCTGTTTGCCTAAAATGATGGCAAATATATTAGCTATCAAAGAGAAAAAGAGAAAGATTACGATAGAAGATGTGATATCTAATGTCATTTTTCTCTTTAGAGCTTCTTGCTTTTGGGCTATGTTTGTATCTATATTGTCAAGATAAGTTCCAGCCGCGATTACCCAATCCCAATCTTTAAAGAGTTTAAAATAGGAGATCTTAGGACGAACACTATAAGTTTGCGGTTTTTTATACATGTAGGTAACAAAAGAGTAGCCCTTTTTTCTGATATCTTTTAAGAAAATTTTTCTAAACTCTTTCCCATCTTCATCTCTGTAGTCATCACTTATATATTTGCCTTCCAAGTCTATTCTGTTTGGATTTAAAATCATCTTTGCAAATCTTTTGCCACCTTTATAATTTATAATTTTATAGATAAATATATAGTTTCCTCTGTCATCACCAAATTTTATCTCTCTTACCCAATTTTTAACCTCATTTTTTAGATTTTCCTCGTCATAGTTTTTAAGAGATTTTTTATATTTTATATACTCAACAACAGAGTCAACTTCTCTTTTTATCTCTCTCTTCTTTGCATCTATAAAGTTTTCTCTAGTATCTTTTATCTCACGATCAAGTATGGCATACTGTTTTGATATAAAAAAATAGCTGATAGATAGGACAAGCATACTGATGATAAACATGGAGCTAAATATGATAACTGTAGATATATTATCTTCTCTTATTTTAAAAAAATTCAAAAAAATTCCTTGTTATTTTGCAAAATAAGACAAATTATATTATGATATTGGGAATATTTTTCTTAAAAAAGGATTTTTATGGAAGAAAAGATGCTTAAAAAGCTCTCTAATTTTACAGTTTTGTATGCCGAGGATGAAGTAGGGGTCAGACAAAATGTTGCCGAGATGCTCTCTCTGTTTTTCAAACATGTCTATTTGGCAAAAGATGGCATGGAAGCATATGAGCTTTTTCTCCAAGAGAGACCGGATTTAATCATAACAGATATAAAAATGCCTTTTATGAATGGTATTGAACTAGCAAAAAATATAAGAAAAAAAGATCCAAAAGCACAAGTTCTAATCATATCAGCCCATACAGAAGTGGAGTATATGCTAGATGCTATAGAGTTGTCGTTGGTTAGGTATATCGTAAAGCCAATTACCGAGACTAAGCTCATAGACGCTTTAAATAAATTTTTAGTTTCAAAAGAGAATAGCGGTAGTATAGAGTTTAGCCCGGGATGGTTTTATGATGTAGATAACAAACAGATTAAGCATGAAGATGATATCTTTGATTTGACAAAAAAAGAGGTCAAATTTTTAGAGATGCTTCTTGAGAGAGATAGTGTTATAAGCTATGAAGAGATAGAAGCTCAACTTTGGGAGGGAGAGTATATGAGTCTAAATGCTTTACGATTGATGATGAAGAATTTAAGAAAAAAATTACCCAAAGGCAGCTTGAAAAATATCCAAAGCATTGGCTATAAATTATAAGTACATCTACTAGTTTTCGCCTCATATATGCAACCTTTGCTAGTTTCTATTGATTGGTGTTGCTCTTGGTTAGGTACTTAAAAGCTACAAAAAGTAAGGC
>JALVAU010000105.1 GCA_027011025.1 Campylobacteraceae bacterium
AAAAAATTTAAATAAGTGGTATGGTGATTTTCATGTCTTAAAAGATATAAATCTAAATGTAAAAAAAGGTGAGATTATCGTTGTAGCTGGCCCTAGCGGCAGTGGAAAATCTACACTAATAAGATGCATAAATTATCTAGAGCAGTTCCAAGAGGGACAGATCATAGTAAATGATGTTGAATTGACAGATGATATCAAAAAAATCAAAGCCGTTAGAGAAGATGTTGCTATGGTATTTCAACACTTCAATCTCTTTCCTCATCTATCGATAGTTGACAACCTAACCTTGGCTCCAATATGGGTAAAAAAGACGCCTAAAAAAGAGGCTATAGATACTGCTATGCAATTTTTAGAAAGAGTTGGCATCGCTGATCAAGCTAAAAAATACCCAAACCAACTTAGCGGTGGACAGCAACAAAGGGTAGCAATCGCTAGAAGTTTGTGTAAAAATCCTTCTATTATGCTTTTTGATGAACCAACAAGTGCATTAGATCCAGAGATGATTTCAGAGGTTTTGGATGTTATGATTGAGCTTGCACAAGAACATAGAACTATGGTCTGTGTAACTCATGAGATGGGTTTTGCCAAAAAAGTTGCTGATAGAGTTATATTTATGGAGGCAGGTCAAATCATAGAAGAGAATACTCCTGAAGAGTTTTTTGAAAATCCACAATCAGATAGACTGAAGTTATTTTTATCTCAAATACTTTCACATTAGATTATAAGATTTTTATCCTATTATGAGACCACTGTATAGCGGTCTCATAATTTACAATCTTGCATAGCTACAAAAATTTTTCTTCTTCTAAGCTCTTTTTTTATCTCCTGTTTTTTATATCCGTCAGCTATCACATTACTTACTTCAATGCCACCATCAAAAACTTTATCCCAGATATCTAGTTTTTTAGCTCTGCTTCTTATTCCTTTTTTATAATTTCCCAACCATTTGCAAATAGGCGTATCTATCGCTATGATTTTAAGCTCACTGTTACTAATATATCTTTCAAAATATGGCTGATTTTTCAGAGCAGTTAGATAATGTTTTGGCGCATCTATATTTTTCAACAGAGCTATAGCATCAAATTTTAAAATATTACTAGAAATATATAGAAAATAATAGGGATAAATATCTTCTTCAAAAGCTCTCTGCCCTCTTCCAAGCTCTAACGCACACTTCAAAAAGAGCTCTCTTTGAGCTCTACATGTAGAGACTTTATCTAATATATCCAATTTCAGCAGATAGTAAAGTCCAAAATATAGATATTTTGATTTAAATATCTTTTCAAATTCCCAGAAAATCCTAGTCTTGCTTAAGTCTGCCAAAGATATATCGCTCATAATTTTAAGACTATTTTTATCAATTTTAAAAGCAAATCTAGAACTAAATTGGACAGCTCTTAAAACTCGCAAACTATCCTCTTTAAAGCTATCTTTATCTATAATAGTTATGGTTCTGTTTTTTATACTCTCAAGCCCACCATAAAAATCCAAAAGCTCATAACTAAATATATTTAACATCATAGAATTCATAGTAAAGTCACGGCGCTTAGAGGCTAGAGACTCTTTTTGACATATCTGCACATCAAAAGCTCTATGCCCTGTACCACTCTTTTTTTCAGTTCTTGGCAGTGATATATCGATATCGCTATATTTATAGACAAAAAAGCTCTTCCCAACACCTTTGGCACCTAGTTTTTTCATCAATACATCAAAAAATTCTTCATCTATATCATATACTTCTATATCCAAATCTTTGACGATATGATTCATAACCATATCTCTTACACTTCCACCAACCAAATAGGCTCTATCTGTATAATCTTTTAAAAAATTTTGAATTTTTTCAAATTGGATTTGCAAGTCAGATGGTAATCTTTCCAAGAGATTCACTGTTTTTCTAATTTAAGATTTTCCAATCTTTCATCAATTGTAGCCAAAAGATACTCCAAGAAGTTGAGTGTCAAATCAACCTTTGCCTCTATATTTTTATTATTTGGCGATAGAAAACCTTCAAAAAGAACTAAAATTCTCTCTCGTATATTTTCATAGAATTGCTTCTCATTGCTGGATATACAGTCTATCTCCATGCTGTTTATCGTCTCATTTTCTTGTTGAATCTCGCTTTTTTGCTCTTGAATACTCTCTATCTCAACACTCTCTTCCAACTCAGCCAATGTAGATATAATCATATCTTTTAATTCCATTTCGCCTCCACTCATCAAAGCTTTACCAACCATCTTTCAAATTCTAAAAATTCTACATCACTACTCATATTTACAAAAAAGCTCTTCATCTGTTCATCTACTCCTAGGTATTTTTTTCTTATCCCGCTAAGTCTTCTGATAGCAACTCTAGCCTCTTTATTTTTAGGATTTTTCTTAAGTAACTCTTTATATATATCTAGTGCATCAGATTTCAAGCCCTGGAGTTCATAAATGGAAGCTAGAGTTAAAGTCTTGACCATGCGACTCTATACCTTATCTATTTTTTCTATTATGATTGAGCCCATCTCTTGAGTAGAACAGACAACTTTAGCATGATATTTAGCCAAATCAGGAGTTCTATACCCCTCATGAAGAACTTCTTTTATAGCATCTTCTATAGTATCTGCAGCTTTTATCTCTCCTAGTGAATATCTAAGCATCATAGATGCACTTAAGATTGTAGCTATTGGATTTGCTATACCTTGCCCTGCTATGTCTGGAGCAGAGCCATGAATAGGTTCATACAAGCCTACCAAACCGCCTATAGAAGAGGATGGAAGAAGACCGATAGAGCCACTCATCATACTCGCCTCATCACTTAATATATCGCCAAATATATTACCCGTAAGCATTACATCAAACTGCTTTGGATCTCTAACCAACTGCATAGCTGCATTATCTACAAACATATGAGATAATTCAACCTCTGGATACTCCAGCGCAACCTCTTCTACTGTTGATCTCCACAAACGGCTTACTTCCAAGACATTTGCCTTATCGACCGAACAGACTTTTTTTCTTCTTTTCATAGCTGAATCAAAAGCAATTTTTGCAATTCTTAGTATCTCTTCTTTTGAATAGATCATTGTATTATAGGCAACATCGCCGTCATTTACCCTTGGCTCTCCAAAATAGATACCACCTGTCAGTTCTCTAACTACAAGCAAATCAACACCTTTTATGAC
>JALVAU010000106.1 GCA_027011025.1 Campylobacteraceae bacterium
CTATTTTGCTTGTTTGGAATTGGTTGATTGCTAACGCATCCTGCAAATAAAAATAACAGTAAAATCAGATAAATGTATCTTTTCATAAGCAAAATGATATAAAATAAAAATTAATAGTTTTTAAATAGGCTTAAGTAAAATTAGAGTATAATCCATACCTTAAATTTGCTCAATAGAGTTTAAATTAATCTTTAAAAAGGGAAAATATGAAAAGAACATTTCAACCGCACAACACACCAAAGAAAAGAACACACGGTTTTAGAACTAGAATGAAAACTAAAAATGGAAGAAAAATTATCAATGCTAGAAGAGCAAAAGGTAGAAGAAGATTGGCTGTATAAGGGATTTTAATATACTAAAGAAGACCAAAGAGTTTTCTTTAGTATATAACAATAGTAAAAAATGGCATTTTGAAGGTGCAGTAGTTTTTTACAAATCAGGTTTAGAAAAAAGTGTAGGTTTTACCGCTAGCAAGAAGGTAGGAAATTCCGTAAAAAGAAATTTGGCTAGAAGAAGACTAAAAGCCCTGTTTTTAGAGCTAAGCGGTGGATTAAAAAGTGGAAGTTATATATTTGTGGTCAAAGAGAAGATAAATAAGATGGATTATATATCTCTGAAAAAAGGTCTTATTTGGTCATTTAAAAGATTGGAATGTTTGGAAAAATGAGAAAAATAGCTCTTTTTTTTCTAAACTTTTATCAAAAATTTTTAACTCTCTTTAGCTATGGAAGCTGTAGGTATTATCCTACATGCTCACAATATGCCAAAGAGCAGATAATGTTTAATAACTTTTTTAAAGCCTTGCTTTTTTCGATATTAAGGATTCTAAGATGCAACCAGCTATTTCGTGGTGGCATAGATTATCCTGTTATAAAAAAAAGATTTACAAAATTTTCATATATAAGGAGATACAAAATTTCTTCTATGAAAATATCTTTTTGGTTTGTACCAAAAGATAAATATACTTTTTTCATTGTAAAGTCTTTTAATTAATTTTTTAAAGGTTCCTAAGTGATAGATAAACTCAGTAATCAAAATAGAATTATAATAGCAACTGTCTTATCATTTTTGTTTTTTGCTACTTATGATTATTTTTTTATTCCAAAAACAACAAAAAATTTTAACGAACAAAATAGTTCTAAAGTTGAGAAAAGCGTATCTACAGCTTCTCCAAATGCTCCAAAAGTGACATCCGAAGTCAATTCTCAAACTACATCAAATAAGATTTCCAAACCCTCAAAAAGCAGTTCAAAACTTAAAGATAAAGCTATAGTTACGATTAAAGCCAAAAACTTTGAGATGAAAATTGATAAATTGGGAAGAGTTACGAAATTTTATCTAAACGAGAAGAAATATACATCCAAAGATGGCAAAAGACTTCAGTTGATTGACCACAAGTTAGGCTTTTTGCCTCTTGAGATTAGATTTAGTGATGAGGATATAAATACACAGGCTTTCGCAACATCTTATGATACAAATATTGAAAATATAATTCTAAAAGACAAGCCTGTTGAAGTTACTCTAACTCAGAGACTTTCTGCCTTAACAGTAGTGAAAAATATCAAGGTATATAAAGATGGTCATTATGATTTGGAGGTAAAATTAAGTAAAAAAGCTCAGTATTTTATAACTCCTGGTTTTCATCCAAGTCTTGCTAAAGATAGTTATACTTTTCATGGTGCTCTTTTGCAAAAGAGTGATGGCTCTATGGAGATTATTGATGATGGAGATGCTGTCCAAAAGGTATTTAAGCAAGTTGGCTTTGCGGCAAATGCAGATAAATACTATGCTACCGTTTTATATAATTTTAAAGACAGAATGGAAGTTATTGAGACTCCACTCAAAGATCAAGATCCGGCACTTTTTATAAAAGGAAAACAAAACTTAAAACTTGGCGGTTATATTGGACCTAAAGAGTTTGTTATTTTGGAGAAGATAGATCCAAGATTGACTGATGTTATTGAGTATGGTTTTTTTACATTTATCTCAAAGCCTCTGTTTGTTTTGCTCTCATATATACATAACTTCCTAGGTAACTGGGGTTGGTCTATAGTTGTTCTTACGCTTTTGGTTAGATTGGTTCTGTTTCCTTTGACATATAAAGGTATGGTCTCGATGAATAAAATGAAAGCTCTTTCTCCAAAAATGAAAGAACTTCAAGCAAAATATAAGGGCGATAAACAAAAACTCAATGCTCACATGATGGAGCTATACAAAAAGCATGGAGCAAATCCTATGGGAGGCTGTCTTCCTATGATCTTGCAAATTCCTGTTTTTTATGGGGTTTATAGGGTGTTGCAAAATACAGTTGAGTTAAAGGGTGCACCATGGATACTATGGATACATGATCTAGCTGTGATGGATCCATATTTTATACTTCCTATACTGATGGGTGGCTCTATGTTTTTACAGCAAAAATTAGCACCAAATAGTTTCACAGATAAGACTCAAGAGAAAATTATGAAATTTTTACCTTTGATTTTTACATTCTTTTTTGTAACTTTTCCTGCAGGCTTGACACTATATTGGTTTGTTAGCAACTTAGCTTCCATAGTGCAACAGTATTTTGTAAATCAAACATTTGCAAAACATAAAAAAGAAGAAATGGCGGTTGTGAAATGATACGAGTAGAAGCAAATACACTGCAAGATGCTTACTTAAATGCAGCAAAAGAGATGGAGTGTTCTGTTACGGAGTTAGACATAGAGATAGTTCAAAACTCCTCTTCCGGATTTTTAGGTATGTTTAAAAAGAGTGCAATTATAGAGGTTAGAAAAAAGTCTCAAAGATCTCAAAAACCTCAAAAAACAGAAGATAAAACTAAAATTCAAAAAACAAGAAGAGAGAAAAGAGTTAGAAAAGAGAGTGCGAAAGAAGTTAAAGTTGATGATAACTTACAGTCAAAAATTCCGCAAAAAAAGAGAAGAGGCAAGAGTGAAAAAGTTGCAAAAACAGCAACTAGTGAAAGAAAACAAGATAATAGTAAAAATAAAAAACCAAATAGAAGAGAGATTAAAAAACAGGAACTCAAGGTTGATATTAATATAGCGATAAAAGAGATAAGCCTAGGTATAAACAGACTTTTCAAAGAGAGTTGCTTTGAGATAGACGATATAAAAGTTTCAAAACATAATGATGATACGATCTTACTTGAATTTAGCGGAGTAG
>JALVAU010000107.1 GCA_027011025.1 Campylobacteraceae bacterium
ATAGAGTTCATGAAATTTTTTCCCATCCTCTTTTGGAACAGGTGCGGTTGAAGTCAAAAAGTAAGATTTGCTAAAATCAGCATTTTTTTCTATTCTATTTAAAGCTTTGATAAATACAGGAGTTGTGACTATTAAAGTCCCCTCTTTTTCAGCTTCTATCGCAAGTTCTTCTGGTAAAAAATTCTCTTTTGTCCAAACATCAATATCTAGAATTTTAGGTACAACTGCACCTATATCTACACCATAGATATGCACAAAAGGAACAGTTGTAACAACTCTATTAAATTTCATGTCTCCCAATGTTTTTAAAAGCGCCTCTGCTTGCTTGATAGAGTTCTCTTTGGTTTTGAAAACACCTGTTGGCAAACCCGTAGTACCAGATGTAAAATATAGAAATTGAAAACCGTCCTGCTTTAACATATTTTGGTCCAAAGAGTTGATATATTTTACCAATGCAGGCTGTGATTTATCATATATCACATCAAAAATATCGTTTTCAAAACAATACAGTGCATGAGATAACTGCTCAACTTTAGTGGTTGGATTTTCTATTTCCATTATATCCAAATAAGACTTCTTGTCCATATCATATATTTTCATTCTATTAGCTCTCTCTTTTGATAATTTTTTGGTATTTTACCATAAAGTAGCATTATCTGTTTCTTCAAGTTCTAAATTTTAAATATTCAATGCTATCTCGTATCCTGCTTTTGTGGCTTCAAAGATATTTTCCACTTTTTTAGCATCTCCTACAAGAACAAAGTCTTTTCCTTTCTTTTGCAAGAGATTTACTACACTAGTATCACTCTGAAGTCCGGTAGCTATGATGATAGTATCAAATGCTTTTAATTTACCTCTTTTTCCACTTTGTTCATATATCACACCATTGCTGTCAAACTTTAAAACTTTTGTCTTTGTCATGATTTTTAAATCTCTATTTTTCAGTCTCATCATCATCAGTTTTTTGGTGATAGGCTCCATATCATTACCCACCTCTTCACCTCTTTTTGTAACAGTGACATCATAACCTTTGTTTATCAGATTTTCAGCCGCTTCCATCCCAACCATACCGGCTCCTAGGATCAAAACTCTCTTGCCTTTTATCTCTTTTTTATCATAAAAATACTCTAAGCTTGTCACAACATACTGATCTTCCATGCCGTCAATCTTCAAAGTATTTTGATGTGATCCACTTGCTACTATAAAATAGTCATATCCATTTAAATCTTCATTTTTAATATCACAATCAAGCTTTATATCTTTTACAAGCCTTTTGCATTTTGCTACCATACTCTCAAAAGGTCTTTGCATGCTCTCTTTTCCAATGGCCCTAGGGGCTGTTATAAAGTTACCGCCTAGTCTATGTTCTTTTTCAAATAGTGTAACTTTATGACCTCTTTTGGATAGAGTCATAGCTGCACTTATGCCGGCAGGTCCAGCTCCTATGACGGCTATATGCTTCTTGTTTTGAGTAGGCTTGAGAGGATTTTTGTCTATTTGAGGATTTATGATACATCCTAAACCATTACCCTTTTTGACATTGTAAAGGCATCCTTGTAAGCAGTATCCGCAGTAGTCTATCTCATCAAATTTTTCATTTACAAGTTTACTTACGAGCTGATGATCAGCCACAACAGGACGACCAAAAGCTATAAAATCAGCCAAATCTTCTCGCTCATACTCTTTTAGTTTCTCAACTTCAGCCATCCTTCCCACAACAGCCAAAGGCAAAGGGCAAAGCTCTCTTATAGCTTTTATGACCTCTTTTTGTTTCTTTTGAGGCAGAGCCATGTGAGAGTAGTACCAAGGTGGAGTATCACAAGCATTTCCAAAGCCACAATGCACCATATCAAAACCGTGTTCTTTGGCTAAATTCATCACTATTTCATTGTCTTTTGGTACCCAACCACCCTCTACAAATTCACTTCCACTTATACGAATGATCTTGATGATATCATCACTATCTTCAAACATACAGAGTATTCTTTTCAGAAACAGAGTTCTGTCTTGACCATATATATCATCTCTTTTATTTAGTCTCTCGGATAAAAACTGATGCACCAAAGCACCATGTCCGCACTGAATCTCTATAGCCTCAAAACCCGCCTCTTTTGCTCTTTTTATGGCTTTTCGATAATCCTCCAAAATCTCATCAATCTGTTTTAAACTCAATTCATCAGGAGTTAGCCCGCTCATAGGACACAAGATACTACTTGGAGCCAAAGGATTCATCTTTGTTGCCATTTTGTTGGCACCTCTACCTGCATGATTTAGATGAATTGCAGGGATAGAGCCGTTATTTTTTATCAATGTTGCTAATTTACTGAGGTTTTGTACACTATCTTCTGCGTCTATATTTAACTGTTTTGGATGCTCTTTCCCACTTTGCGAAACAGAAACAGGCTCAACAATGATGATAGCCGCTCCATCTTTGGATATATTTTCATAGTATCTCAAATGTCTCTCATTGACTTCTCCATCCAAAGAAGCATAAGCAGTCTTTACAGGTGCAATTATATAGCGATTTTTCAGCTCTCTTTTGCCAAGCTTTATAGGTTGATTGTATCTCATAAGAACCTCCATTTTTTAATTTTTGTGAAAATCATATCAGTCGATTTTAGCTTATTATATTTTATACTTATGTTAATTATATGTATTAGTTATCATATAATTAGTAAGCCATATTTTACATTATTTTAGATAAAATAACACACTTCTTTGGAGGGTATATGACCCTGGTGGGCATCACGGGCTTCAAACCCGATGGGTGGCTAGTTGACTAGTTGCCGGTAGGTTCGATTCCTACACCTTCTCGCCGTACTTTCAAGCAATCTTTGACTATTTTATTTTTGCTTTAAGGTTGGCACTGTACCCTATTTTGTACCCATAGATGTCGATATTTCTATCTACCTCTAAGGCTTCGCTCTCAATATACTTTGCATAACGCTTTAATATCATTTGAGTTGAGCTATGCCCTACAAAATAGGCAAGGTCTGTCAATCTAATTATGCCACTATTAAGCATATTACTTATAAATGTATGCCTGGTATCATGTACCCTATGATTGTACCCTCTAGCTTTCAAAAACTCTAAAGCACCAGTGTTTGAAGAATCTCCTAAGTGAGCACCATTTTTTCTACTAAAAAGATAAATAGAAT
>JALVAU010000108.1 GCA_027011025.1 Campylobacteraceae bacterium
TCCTTTTATCTTCTCAAATACATTGCCAAAACCTTCATCTTCATGCGGTTTGTTTTTGATTCCGAAGCTTGTTTGTAGTTTTTCGAGCAACTCTTTTTGTTCACTGCTTAGTTTTTTAGGATATTGTATCTTTATTTGTGCTATCAAACTACCAAGTTTGCCCGAGTGTACATTTTTGATCCCCTCTTTTTTGAAGATAAACTGCTGCTTGTCTTTTGCGCCCATTGGGAGCTCAAGTATAGTTTCTCCTCTAAGGGTAGGTATAGTGATACTCTGCGCAAGTGCAACTTGAGTAAAAAAGATAGGAACTTCGATATAGACATCATCATTGTGTCTGACAAAGTGTTCATCTTCTTTGACCTTGATGAGTATATAGAGGTCTCCTCTTCTTTTATATTCATCTATATTTCCTTTATTTGCCACTCTTATACGATTGTCATTATCTATGCCCTCAGGCACATCTATGTTGATTTTATCGCTTACTGTGTCATAACCAAGCCCATCACATACAGAACATTTGTCTTTGATGCTTTGTCCGCTGCCTCCACAAGTAGGACATGTTTGAGAATATGTCATAAAGCCTTGTCTGTAAAAAACTTGACCTTTGCCATGACAATCAGGGCAGCTGTGTGTTGCTTTGTCTGCGCTTCCTGTGCCATCACACGCATCGCAAGGTTTTTTATAGCTGAATTTTACCTCTTTTTTACATCCAAATGCGGCTTCATTGAACTCTAGTGTTATGCTTGATTCGAGGTCTAGTTGGTATTTTTGTCTTTTTCCGCTTCTTTCACTTCTAAAACCGCCACTAAATCCTCCGCCAAATACAGACTCAAATATACTCCCTAAATCTCCCATGATATCTTCATAATTCATATCTGAAAAGTGGCTAAAACCTTGAGAATCTAGTCCGGATTTTCCATATTTATCATAAGTAGCTCTCTTTTGGGGATCACTTAGCACCTGATAAGCTTCATTTACTAATTTGAACTTCTCTTCGGCCTCTTTATCTCCTTGGTTTCTGTCGGGATGGTATTTTAGAGCCTGTTTTCTATATGCTTTTTTTATGGTACCACTATCTGCATCTCTACTAATTTCAAGTATTTCGTAATATTCAATATCCAATTTATTTCTCTTTCGTGTAGGGTTGTTTAGGAAGTGCAATTTTACCAAAATAATAGTTATTTTTCAATGATAAAATGGTATAATCGCAAAAAACTATAATAAAAGGTTCTATTATGATAAATGTACTAATGATAGAAGATGATACGGAATTTGCTGAAATATTGAGTGAATATTTAGCAAAGTACAATATAAAAATAACAAACTTTGAAGATCCTTATCTAGGACTGAGTGCGGGTATAAAGAAGTATGATTTGCTTATTTTAGATTTGACACTACCGGGAATCGATGGTCTTGAAGTGTGTAAAGAGGTAGTCGAAAGATATGATATACCTATCATCATCTCTAGCGCGAGAAGTGATATAAGTGATAAAGTTATAGGGCTTCAGTTAGGAGCTGATGACTACTTACCAAAACCTTATGATCCAAAAGAGATGTATGCAAGGATACAAAGCCTAATCAGAAGATATAAAAAATCAAAATCCAAAAGTGATGGAGCTTTGGTAGGTGGTGATAGTGATTTTAAAATAGATGAGAAGAGACACCAGATATTTTTAAAAGATGAACCTCTTAACTTAACTCCAGCAGAGTATGAAATACTTTCGTATATGGTTAAGCACAATGGCTACTCTATATCAAGAGAACAGCTAGTTTACAACTGTAGCTCCCTAAAAGACAAGGGAAGTAAAAGTTTAGATGTTATTATGGGGAGATTGAGAGCTAAGATCGGGGATAGCTCAAAAAATCCCAAATACATTCACTCTGTAAGAGGTATCGGATATAAGTTGGTTGGATGAGACAATCTCTTAGCACAAAAATAACCATCATTTTTGTTTTTTCTCTTGTTCTTTTGGGTATGTTTTTTACCCTTTTAGTCACATATCAGGATGAGAAAAATATAGAGTACATGAAACAAAGGCAGTTTCAATCAGTCAATTATCTTTTTACTCTATATCGTAATAACTATACCCCTAAAAATATCGAGGAGTATTTCCATACATTTGGTCTGAAAAAAGTACAAAATCCTACTCTTGAAGAGGCAGTTTTATCTAAAGGTGTGGTTCTTTTCAGAAAAGCTATAAATTTTGACAGTTTCTCATCTATAAAGTATAACGACAGGTACTACTTGCTTGTTGATAATATGATGGCAAGAGTCCTCTTAGAGAGTCAAGGCATGAAGAGTAATGATGAGCAGCTTTGGATAGGGTTTATTATCGCTTTGATTATATTTGTCTCTATGTATATATCTATATTAAGAAGTATATCGCCACTCAAAGAGTTGAGCTTGAAAATTCGAGAGTTTGCAGGTGGAAATATGCAAATAGATTGCAAAAGTGATCAAGATGATGAGATAGCAGAGGTTGCAAATGAGTTTAATGAAGCCGTAAAGAAGATCTCGGCTCTTATGAACTCTAGGCAACTCTTCTTAAGAACTATAATGCATGAGCTAAAGACACCTATTGGAAAAGGTAGAATCGTCTCCGAAATGTTAGAAGATGAAAAAGCAAAGAGGAGACTTATCGCTATATTTGAGAGGCTCGAAATCCTGATAAATGAGTTTTCCAAGATAGAACAACTTGTCTCTAAAAGCTATACTCCAAACTTCAGAGAGTATAAATTAGTCCACATCATGGAACACAGTATCGATCTTTTGATGCTTGATAGTGAAAAGAGAGATGAGAGTGTAGCGGTTGATATAGAGAGTGAATTTGAGCTAAGAGCTGATTTTGAATTGATGGCATTGGCTATGAAAAACTTGATGGACAATGCCATAAAACACAGCAGAGACAAGAAAGTTGATGTAAGAACACAAGAGAATGAGATTATTTTTGAAAATAGTGGTGAAAAACTTCCACTTGATATAGATGAGTATTTCAAACCATTTGTTTCGGGAAATTTGAAAAAGGGCTTAGGCTTAGGGTTGTATATAGTAAAAAATATAGTTCAACTGCATAATTTTACACTAGAGTATCACTATTTTGAAGAGACAAAAACTCATCAGTTTAAAATAATAGGGGCAAAGGATTAGTGTTGAAACAAAAATTAGATAAATTCAATAATTTAGTTGAGGCTTTTGAGTTGATTCCTACGATAGGGAAAAAATCTGCACTAAGGTTTGCCTATCATTTAGTGTTAAATGATACTTTTCTAGCTATGAAACTCTCAAATGCCATAGAAAGTGCAGTTAAATCCATAAAAAAATGCCAAATCTGTGGTGGATTAAGTGAAAATGAGATATGTGAAATTTGCTTAGATGAGCAAAGAGATGATACAAAAATTTGTATAGTAGAAAATGCAAAAGATATATTTGTACTAGAGGAAAATAGGCTATTTAACGGTAGATATTTTGTGTTGGAGAACTTAGAGAAAGATAGTATCGACAGACTGAAAAACTTAGTCCAAAATAGTGTACAAGAGATCATATTTGCTCTAACACCATCCATATCAAGTGATGCCGTGATACTGTTTATCGAAGATCAATTAAGCGATACAGATATAATTTTTACCAAGATAGCTCAAGGAGTACCGACAGGAGTTCATCTTGAAAATGTTGATATGCTCTCCCTTTCAAAAGCTATAGATTTAAGAGTAAAGATTTAAAATATATAAACTTTAGCTATTTTTTTGTTTTAAAATGTTATTATACATAATATATTATTTAATAAAAAATATCATTTTTTGCTAGGAAATAGGTTTGGTTAAGAAGTCATTTAAGTTTAGGGTTTTTTTGGTTTTTCTGTTGCCAACTATTTCATTGGTCTATTTCTCTTTTTACTTTATATCTATGAAATATAAAGAGCTAGACAAGACAGCTAGTTTGCTCTCTTCTTCGCATATGACAAAATCCATAAGTAAGTTTGTTCACAATCTGCAACTAGAGAGAGGTTTAAGTGCAGGATATATAGTGGCAAAAAATAAAGATATCTATAGACAAAAGCTTCTTAAACAACAAAAAATGACGGATTTTGCATATAAGGATTTTCTTGATCATGTTAAGTCATATTCTAAACAGACTAACAGTGCAGATAAGTTGGTATTTTATAAAAACCGTGCAGATATTATGGATGTCCTAAAGCATCTACATCAGTTAAAGAGTATCAGAAATTCTATCTTAAACACATCTATATCTTTTAAGAAGGAGATGAGTTTTTATACATACACAAATGCAAAATTGATGGATATAGTCCAAGTATTGTCAAGTCCGTCTTATAGCTACAACGGTAACTCTATGGATATATACAAACTTGTGTGCCTCGAAGAAAATGCCGGTTTAGAGAGAGCATATATCTACAATATACTTCTATCAAGAAAATCTCCAAATGGTGAGACTAAGAAAATTTTAAATTTTATAACAACTCAAGAAAATCTTCAAAAACAGTTTTTAGCACTTGCCTCTTTGGAAGATTTGGCACTCTATAATGATATAATAACTCAAAAAGCACAAAAAGATGTAGATAAGCTAAGAGAAGAGTTTTTTAAAGGCAAATTAAATTTTAAAGATGCAAAAAGATGGTTTTTAATTAGTAGTAAAAGAATAGATGAGTTTGATAAATTATCTATAAAAATTATAGATAATTACTTAAAAAATGTTAAAAAAATTCATAATAATGCAAAAGGTGCACTCTTTTTAACACTATTCTTGTGGATATTAGCTATAGCTTCTTTTGTGCTATTGATATATATCTTAAATAGACTTATAGATAGTGAAGCTAAGTTATTAGAAGATCTAAGGATTGCCTCTTATGCTTTTGATGCCCATGAAGCCATGACGATAACGGATCCAAATGGAACAATCTTGAGGGTAAATAAAGCTTTTACACAAATTACAGGGTATGAAGCGACAGAGGTAGTAGGTAAAAATCCAAGAGTTCTAAAGTCTTTCAAGCATAGTGATGAGTTCTATAAGGAGATGTGGAGAGATTTGCATACCAAAGGGCGCTGGAGTAATGATATATACAATAAAAGAAAAAATGGTGAAATTTATGCAGAGAGACTCTCTATAACAGCTGTTAAAGATGAAAAAGATATAACAACGCACTATATAGCTCAATTTTTAGATATATCGGAGTTAAAAAAAGCAAAAGAGGATGCAGAGTATCAAGCAAGACACGATGTATTGACAGAGTTGCCAAATAGAATCTCTATGATAGAAAAGTTAAGGGAGGAGCTGATAAGAGCTAAAAGACATAACTTTTTAGATGCTTTTTTGTTTATAGATTTAGATGCTTTTAAGTCAGTAAATGATAATTACGGACATATAACAGGAGATAAGCTTCTTGTTAATGTTGCTAAGAGATTTCAAAACTCTGTCAGAGAAGAGGACTATATAGCTAGAATAAGTGGAGATGAATTTTGTATTATTTTATTAGATTTAGGAGATGATGAAGATAGAGCATCTGTTTTTGTGAAGGATATATGCACAAAAATTCTAAAAAATCTAGAAAAGCCATTTTTCATAAATGAACATAAGATAAATATCAGTGCTAGTATAGGAGTTAAAATTTTTCCTCAAGGGATGGAAAATGTAAATGATGTTATAAATAGTGCGGACGCTGTGATGTATAAGGCAAAAAATAGAGGAAAAGGTTGTGCAGTCTTTTTTAATAAAGTTATAGAGTATAAAATTCAAGAAATGGTACTTTTTAATGATGAAATCAAAGAAGCTTTTAAAAAGAGACAATTTAGATTTTATTTTCAACCAAAGGTAAATTTAAAGACAAATAGAGTTTGTGGTGCTGAACTTTTAGTAAGGTGGCAACATCCTACAAGGGGCTTACTCTACCCAGATACTTTTTTGCAAAATATAAAAGATTTGGGAATGATTGCTGATGTGACAAAGTTAGCTCTAGAAAATGCATGTATATTTATAAAAGAGAATAAAGATATATTAAACGGCACACTCTCTATAAATATAAACTCTTTTGAACTTAGTTCAAATATTTTTGTGCAGAGTGTCAAAGAGATTATTTTAAGCCATGAGATAGAACCTTCTTTTATAGAATTAGAAATTTTGGAAGATGAGCTGCTTGATAATTTTGACTCTATCGTTTCAAATATTCATAAATTGAGAAATTTTGGAATAAAATTTTCTATTGATGATTTTGGAGCTAAATACTCTTATACAAAATACCTTAAAAAATTACCGGTTGATACACTAAAAATTGATAAATATTTCATGGAAAACCTAGATGATGATTCAAATAAAGAGTTGGCTAAAATGATGATAAACATCGCTAAAATATTTAAATTATCCATAGTCATAGAAGGTGTTGAAAACAGAAATCAATTAGATTTTTTTCAGCAAAACAGTGCGGAACAGTTTCAAGGATTTTATTTTAGTAAAGCGATAAATAAACAAGAGTTTAAAGAATTTATCTCTAAATTTTAGGATGAATCTCTATCTTTTTTGGCTCAAATAGCTCTGTAGCCTTTTTTATAAATGAGTTGCTTAGTATCTCATTTGCATCTATTTCACCCTTGTCTTTACTCAAGTGTTCTGCTACGCAACTTCCGCAATTTTCACCCTCTTTACTTTGTGTGATTGGCGGTTGTACTTCTTCTTTTTCGGTGGCTTTTGGTGTATTTTCTTCTCTAGGTTTTGAAATCTCACTTTTTTCCATCTTTATGACAGTATCTATACCAAAAATCTCTTGCACAAAGTGCTTTATGATACTTGAAGCATGGCGAAGTGTCTTTTTGCAAGATTCATCTGCCCTAGAGTTTAATTTTAATACTTTGTCTTCAAAAGAGACAAAGGTGATAGATTTTTCAAAGCAAATCCCTGTATCTAAATTTCTATCTTTTAGTAAAAATACCAATCTTTGAAATCTATCTTCTGATTCTTTGTTTTCTTGATTTTTTGTATTTATCTTGCTTTGAGTTGTTTCTAACTCTTGTTTTGTTTGGCTTTTTACTGCTTTTGCCTCAAGTGTCGGCTCAACTCTGAATTTCTCACTCTCAAGATTTTCTATCATCTCATCTATTGTCTTTATATTTGTAGCCTCAATCATTTTAAAAAATACCAAGGAGAGCACAAAAGAGTTGTCAGCATTGAGATATAGCAGATTTTTGGCTTCACTAAGAATTCTAAAAAATCTTTCAATCAAAAGGGTAGAAAATCTACTATCCATGCTAAAGAAAGCATTTTTAAGATAAGCTATCATCTCATCAATCACAACTTCACACTCATAATTTTCAAGCTCTTTTATGATTTTTACTGTTTTGTCTCTGTTTTTTGATAAAAGTACATCAAAAATTGTATTGAGCTCTTTTGGATCAAGTAGTCCTAGCATAGATGCGAGTGTTGGTGCTGTTATGTCTCCTTTGGAGAAGATAATCGCTTGATCTAAGAGAGTCAGAGTATCTCTTAGTGAGCCATTACCGGCTCTGCTTAGCATACGCAGTGCCTCCTCTTCATATTTAACATTTTCAAGGTTCAGTATATATGAGAGATGATTTACTACATCTTTTTCACCTATCTGTTTAAATCTAAAGTGTTGTGTTCTTGAAAGAATCGTAGGTGGTAGTTTGAGGGGATCCGTGGTTGCTAGTATAAATTTTACATACTGCGGAGGCTCTTCTAGTGTTTTAAGAAGGGCATTAAATGCCTCTTTTGTTAGCATGTGGACTTCATCAATGATAAAGATCTTATATCTTGCACTGTTTGGTTTGTATTTTGTATGTTCTATGAGCTCTCTTATGTCATCTATCTTTCTGCTGCTTGCTGCATCCATCTCTATTATATCTATATGTCTGTTTTCGTTTGCCATTTTACAGTTTTCACACTCTTCACAAGGAGTAGCCCTAGGTCCTTTTTCGCAAATTAGAGCTTTGGAAAAGATTCTTGCTGTTGAAGTCTTTCCACTCCCTCTTAAGCCTGAAAACAGGTAGGCATGTGAGAGTCTATTTTGATTTAATGCTAGGGTTAGCGTCTGAGTGACAGAATTTTGACCGATGAGCCCATCAAATGATTTTGGACGATATTTTAGTGCTAAAACTTGAGACAATTTGAAAACCTTTATATTTTTATGCTATACTAATTCTATGGTATTATATCTTAAAAAAAGTTAGAGGTAGTTATGATAAAAAAATTTTTTATATTTTCATTTTTGATTGTTTCTTTGAGTCTCTTTTTTGCAGGTTGTGAAAAGGCTGACTATCAAAATCCTTTCCACAGAGCCGCAAAAAATAGATAAAGGACATCTCCAATAGGCTTCTAACAGCGTATAGGGTTATTAGAGGTGCCTTTAAATTATTAGTCGTTTAGTGTAGAGAGTAACTCTTCATTATTTTTTGTCTTTAGCATTTTGGCATATAAGAATTTTAGAGCCTCTATATCTTCCATTTGTGCTATAGCAGACCTTATGGCCCAAATTTTTTGCAAATTATCAGGAGATATAAGTAACTCCTCTTTTCTTGTGGCTGATTTCATTATATTTATCGCAGGATATATTCTTCTATCAGAGATATTTCTATCTAACACAATTTCACTATTTCCTGTTCCCTTAAACTCTTCAAAAATCACTTCATCCATTCTGCTTCCAGTCTCTACTAGGGCGGTTGAGATGATTGTAAGGCTTCCGCCATTTTCTATATTTCTAGCAGCCCCAAAAAATCTCTTTGGCTTGTGAAGTGCATTTGCATCGACACCTCCACTTAGTATTTTTCCGCTAGATGGTGTGACCGTGTTGTAGGCTCGTGCAAGTCTTGTGATAGAATCTAGTAAAATAACTACATCTTTTCCCATCTCAACTCGTCTTTTTGCTTTTTCTATGACTAGATTTGCGACTCGTACATGGTTGTTTGCCGGCATATCAAAAGTAGAGCTATATACTTCACCTTTCACACTTCTTTGCATATCTGTCACCTCTTCAGGTCTTTCATCGACCAAAAGAACTATCAGCTCAATCTCGGGGTGGTTATGCGAGATACCATGAGCCAACTCTTTCATAAGCTCTGTTTTACCACTTCTTGGAGGTGCAACTATGAGGCCTCTTTGCCCTTTTCCAATAGGGGTAAAAAGATCAAGCACTCTGCCTGTGATTTTCATCGGATCATACTCAAGTTTTATTCGCTCAGTCGGATACAGAGGTGTTAGATTTTCAAACAGAGGTCTTCTTCTGCTGTCTTGCATAGGCAGATAGTTTATAGCCTCTATCTTTAAAAGCGCATAGTATCTCTCTTGCTCTTTTGGCGGTCTTACCTGACCGGTAACTATATCCCCGGTTCTTAGAGCAAATTTTCTCACTTGTGTAGCGCTTACATAGGCATCATTTGCACTATCACTAAAGTTTGCATCAGTTGTTCTTAAGAAGCCATATCCTTCATGAGTTATCTCTAAAATTCCAGTAAAAAGTATAAAACCACCTTTGTTTACTTGAGATTTTAGTATTTCAAACATTAAATCTTGTCTTTTTAGTTCATTTGGATTTTCTACATTTAAGTTTGTTGCTATTTCAACTAGTTTTTCAAGTGCCATGTGCCTTAAATTTTCTATTTTATAGCCTTCAACAGGTATATGTGTTCTTGACTTTCTATAGTGATTGTTATTTTTTCCGTGTTCTGACGAAGAGTTGTTGCCCATCTTACCTTCTTTTTATAAGTTTTTTATGAAGCTTGATTTCATCTTTGTTTACAATTACATAAAGTGCTGTTAAATTTAAGAAATCTAGTGCTTAGTGTAGCAAAGAGAGTGTCTTTGTAAATTCTATGTGCAATTTTATAATAAAGCAGAGATTTTGTCAAGAAATTGTATTAGTCCACAACATATGGCACTGAGGATTATTTTCTAATGGATATTGTACCGGAGTTGTCATAAATAAGCTATGGTGAGGTATTTTTGGGATTATTGTTTCACTAAGGACTATGAGTGATATCTCTATGGATAATTTTGGGACATAACAAAAAGAGCTAAATGATGTCGTATTGATAGGAGTAAATATCAGGTCTCCCCACTCTCTAAGAGAGGAGTGTGACTTAGACTCTGTAGAGAGGATAAAAGATATAGTCAAAGAAGTTATCTCTATATAGGAACTTCTTGCCAAAAAAATTATTTGGCAAGAAGTATAGGGTTGGTCTATTTTTTTAAGTTCATTATGTAGTTTGCGATAGTGTTTATTTGAGTATCTGTTAAATCTGCAACTTGACTTTTCATCACTATTTCATCTGATTCTTTTGGATTTTTGTAGTATTTTAACCACTTGACTATTCTAGATTTGCTGTCTCTTACTATATGATGTTCTCTACCAAGTGGAGGTGTAGTAAAATCTACTCCGTGGCATGTAGTACAGCTTTTGGTTAGACTAACCCCCTCTGTATCGCTTGTAGGAGTTCCCGAGAGAATATAGTCAGCAATCTTATTTATTTGAGTATCTGTTAAATCTGCAACTTGACTTTTCATCACTATCTCATCTGACTCTTTGGGATGTTTATAGTACTTAAGCATCTTGACTATCCTAGTTTTACTATCTCTTACTATATGGTGTTCTCTACCAAGTGGTGCCGTAGTGAAATTTGCCCCATGACAAGTTGCACATTTTTTGGTCAAACTAGCACCATCTGATGCTAGCAAATAAGTTCCTGCGACCATTAAGGTTGCTAATACAATCTTCTTCATATTTTCTCCTTTTTGTAAAATATTTATATGGTATAAATGATAATATTA
>JALVAU010000109.1 GCA_027011025.1 Campylobacteraceae bacterium
ATATAGATGTAAAAAAAGGCATCAGGCTTGTTAAGTTGGCACTAAAAATGGAGCCAGAATCTGTTTTTTATTTAGATTCTCTAGCTTGGGGATACTTTAGACTTGATAAATGTAAAAAAGCTTTAGCGATTATGAAAAATTTTATAAAAGAGAATGACGAGCCAGAAGTGATGATGCACTATAGAAAAATTTTAAAATGTGTAAAAGAGGGTAAATGATACTTGATGATATAATAAAAAAAACAAAAGAAGATCTCAAAAAGAGAAAGAAGAAATTTTCTCTTGATTGGCTTGGTAGAAGTTTAGCCTACAATCCTTATCCACCAAGAGATGTAAAGCCATTTTTAAGAACCAGCAGGGACGATCCATATAGAATTATAGCTGAAGTTAAAAAAGCAAGTCCAAGCAAAGGTGTGATAAGAGAAGATTTTGATCCTTTGATGATTGCCAAAGAGTATGAAAAAGCAGGTGCAAATGCTATATCGGTTTTGACCGAGCCTCATTTTTTTCAAGGTGATATTGAGTATTTGACGATGCTAAGAAGATATGTCTCAACACCGCTTCTTAGAAAAGATTTTATAATAGATGAGTATCAGATAGTAGAAGCTGTTGTATATGGGGCTGATTTTATACTTCTTATCGCTAAAGCTTTATCAAAAAAAGAGCTAAAAAGATTACTTGAGTATGCTTGGCATTTGGGATTGGATGCTTTAGTAGAGATTCATGATAAAGAGGACTTAACGAAAGCAATTTTTGCAGGGGCTGATATCATAGGTATAAATCATAGAAATCTTGAGACTTTTGAGATGGATATGAAGCTTAGCCAAAAGTTGATTCCTATGATTCCAAATGGAAAAATTATAGTTGCAGAGAGTGGGCTAAATGACAAAGAAACTTTGATAGAGTTAAACAAAATCGGTGTTGATGCATTTTTGATTGGTGAGTACTTTATGCGTCAAGACGATATATGTAGTAGCTTAGAAGAGTTCAAAAGGCTGTAGTATGGATTATTTATATGCACCTTGGCGCAGGGAGTATGTAACCGGGAAAAAGAGTGGTTGTGTATTTTGTGATATAGCCAAGGATAGAAGCAATGATGAGAAAAATTTTGTCCTATATAGAGACAAATACTGTTTTGTGGTGATGAATAAGTATCCATATACGGCGGGACACATAATGGTAATTCCTTTGCAACATATAGACAATATAGAAAACTTAAATGAAGAGTGCTGGCTTCATATCAGTCTCATAGTAAAAAAATGTGTCACCATGCTAAAAAAAGAGTTTAATGCAGATGGAGTAAATTTGGGTATGAATATAGGCAAAGGTGCAGGTGCAGGCATAGCAGAACATGTGCATTACCATATAATGCCAAGATGGATAGGTGATACAAATTTCATAACTACTATCGCTGATACAAGAGTCTTTTCAAGCGATTTTGAAAAGATATATAAAAGATTAAAAAAAGATATAAACAGATATGTTGGAAACAATTGATACTGAAGATTTTTTGAGGCAGTATGGTGAGTTTGATCTCATCATAGATGCAAGAAGTCCTAGTGAATATGCCCACTCAAAAATACCAAAAGCAGTAAATCTATATGCTCTAAATGATCAAGAGCATGAAGAGATAGGCCGCATATATAAGCAAATCTCAAGAAGCGAGGCAAAGCTAAAAGGTGCGAGCTATATCTGCCTAAATGCAGCAAAACATATATTTGAGTTAAATAGACTCTGTAAGATAGGCTCTAAAATAGCGATATATTGTGCAAGAGGAGGGCAGAGATCAAGCTCACTTGCTACAATCTTCTCAAATATTGGATATAGAGTCTATAAACTAGATAGGGGATATAAGGGTTTTAGAGCCAAAGTAGTAAACTATCTTGAAAATTTTCCTCATAAAAACTTTGTAGTCCTAGGAGGCAATACAGGATGTGGAAAAAGCGAACTAATTCAAGCACTTCCCAACTCTATAGATTTAGAAGCTTTAGCAAATCATCTAGGCTCTACTTTTGGTTCAGTTAAGGGAGAGCAACCATCTCAAAAAGAGTTCCAAAACAGACTCTTTTTTAAACTCTTGGATATTGACACTATAAAACCAATTTTTATAGAAGGTGAGAGTAAAAGAATAGGAAAAATAATACTTCCTGACCTTCTTTACAAAAGAATGGGTGAAGGCAAAAGAGTAGAGATAACAGCGCCGATAAAGCAGAGAGTACAAAGAATTTTAAGTGACTATACAGATATAGATGATGAATTTTTTTACTACTGCATGGATAAAATAACACCCTATATAAAAAAAGAGGCAAAAGAGGAGGCTATAAGGTATTATGAAGAGAGAAATCTCAAAAAAGTCTCTGAAATTTTGCTTTTAGACTATTATGACCATGTTTACAAAAAACCTCTACATGTAGAGGGTACTGTATCGAATACAGATACAAAAAGCACTGTAAAAAAAATCAAAGACAGATACTTTAGAGTCTCTACGGTCTCGTCTTAATTTTTTCTCTAAACAGATTCAACTCTGTTTCTTCCTCCTTTTTTTGCTTTATATAGTCTTTTGTCTATTCTTATCATAATTTTTTCTGGGTTATCGTATTCTTTGTTGCTTACAACACCAAAACTACAAGTTAAGTGCTCAATTTTATCAAATTTATAATTTTGCACTTTTTGCCTAAGTTTTTCAGCTAACTCTATGGCTTCCTCTTTTTTTGTTTCAGGCAGTATAATCAAAAATTCCTCTCCACCCCATCTTCCAAATATATCACTTTTTCTGATAGATCTTTTTATCAATGAACTCAGCTGAATCAATACTAAATCGCCAACCTTGTGTCCAAATGTATCATTTATTCTCTTGAAGTGATCAATATCAAAATATATAAAACTCAATGGTCTTTTGTATCTTTTTGAGATCTCTATATGTTTTTGTAAAGATATATCCATTTTGTACCTATTGTAAATTGATGTTAGTCTATCTATTGTGGCCAATCTTTCAAGCTCTTTTTCAAGTTTTTCTCTTTTTAGTATTTCTCTTTTTAGATAGATTATCCAAGCTAAAATGATTAAAATTATTATGGTAGATACACCAACGATATATAAGATAAATTTTAAACTATAACCATTTTCA
>JALVAU010000110.1 GCA_027011025.1 Campylobacteraceae bacterium
GAGAAAAAGTATATCATAGCTACCGCTAGTACAGGTGGAACTTACTATCCTGTAGGAGTTGGTATTGCTACAATTGCAAGTTTAAAGCTTGCTAAAAAATATAAAATGACATTTTCAGCAATGACAAGTGCAGGAAGTGGTGAAAATGTTGATATGATTGATAAAGGTGAGGTAAATTTTGCGATTTTGCAAGGCCTATTTGGTTCGATGGCTTGGCAGGGAAAAGCAAAGTATGAAGGAAAACCAAGGAGAAATCTAAGATCTGTTTCGATGTTGTGGCAAAATGTTGAACAGTTTACAGTTTATAAAAAGTATGCAAAAACCGGTAATATAATGGATCTTAAAAACCTATATGGTGAGAAATTTTCAATAGGTGGAAGAAATTCTGGTAGTAGAGTTTCAGCAGAGACTATCATGAGAGCATTGGGAATTGACTATAACAAGATGAATCTTCAATACCTTGGATATACTCCTAGCTCAACAGCGCTCCAAGATGGTAAAATCGTAGGTATGAATACTCCATCAGGTCCTCCAACAAGTGCCGTTACAAATGCATTTGCTACTATTGGAGCAGATAAGCTAAAAGTTTTGGAATTTAATAGTGATAATCTTAAGCAGATACAGAAAAGTTGGCCTGTATGGACTCCATATACTATAAAAGCCGGAACTTATCCTGGTCAAAAGATGGATATTAAAACAATAGCTCAGCCTAATTTATTAGTTGTTACAAAAGATACTCCGGTCCAAACTGTATATCTCTTGACAAAAACCATCTATGAAAACTTACCTTTCTTGCATTCGGTTCATAAAGCAACAAAGGCAATGAGTCTGCAAAAAGCGATAGACGGTCTTCCTATGCCACTTCACCCTGGTGCTGCAAAGTACTATAAAGAACAAGGTATAAAAATACCAGCTAGACTAATCGCAAACTAATACTTATTTGTGGCGAAGAAATTCGCCACAATCACCCCTAGGAGACACTACGATGAATAAAAAAAGTCTGGACAAGTTTATATTTGTTTATGCTATTGCTATATCTATATTTCACTTTTGGATTAATATTTGGGGAGGGATTAGTGACTTGTGGTTCAATGCTGCCCACTTTTCACTTCTTGCATCTCTTGGTTTTTTAACATTTAGAGCCTCCAAACATTCATCTAGGGATATAGTGCCAATTTACGATATATTTTTAGCTATTGCAACTCTAGGTATAGTTGTCTATATGATGCTTTTTGAAGAGAGTCTATATGCAGTGGCACATAGCAATATGAGACCACTTGATCTCTTCTTTTCAGCATTTTCTATATTTATAGCTATAGAGATACTAAGAAGAACAACAGGCTACATCATACCTGCTATCATGATAACAGCTATTGGTTATCTACTCTATTTTGGCAAGTTTCTTAGCGGTGTTTTTGCCTTTGGTGGTATGAGTGTGGAGAGATTTTTATATAGAATGTACTATACGGGTGAAGGACTTTTCGGACCAATTGCCACTATTTCTGCTACTTATGTATTTATGTTCATACTTTTTGCGGCATTTTTGCTAAAAAGTGGAGCAGGTGATTTTATAGTAGAGCTCTCTAGCGTTCTAACCTCTAGGTTTAGGGGTGGAGCTGGACATGTGGCAGTTTTTAGCTCAGCTCTAATGGGTACGATTTCAGGAAGTGCGGTTGCAAATACAGTCTCAACAGGAACTATCACGATTCCTATGATGAAAAAAGCAGGTTTCAAGCCAATGTTTGCAGCAGGGGTTGAGACAGCAGCGAGCACAGGTGGGCAGATAATGCCTCCTATCATGGGTGCAGGTGCTTTCATTATGGCTCAAATCACTCAGATAGCTTTCACCACGATAATTACACTCTCTATTTTACCAGCTATTTTATACTTCTCTTCTATCGCTTTTTATATACATATTCACGCAAAAATGCACAATATAGATTGTGAAAAGATAGATAAAAAACTTTTTCCGATTTTAAGAGAGGGTTTTCACTTTCTTATACCAATAGCAGCACTTTTGGGGCTTTTGATTTATGGATATACTCCAACTTATGCAGCAGGAATCTCTATACTTGTGATTATAGCATCATCATATCTGACAAAAACCAAAAGGATGAGTTTTATGCAAATCTTAGAGGGATTAGCTGAGGGGTCAAAAAGTATGGTAACTACCGGAGTCTTACTTGTGGGCATAGGCGTGGTTGTAGGGGTTATAAATATCTCAGGTATCGGAGTAACATTTTCACAGCTTATTATGGAGTGGTCACATAACAATCTTTTGATAGCTCTTGTATTGGTCGCTATTGCTTCACTAATTTTAGGTATGGGACTCCCTGTCACAGCCTCTTATGTAGTGCTAGCAGTTCTTTCAGCTCCTGCACTTGTAGGTTTGATGATGAGTCCAGAGATGGCAGCGCTTGTAAACGCAGGTGTTGTGTTGCCTGAAGCTACTATGTATTTACTTTCAGCTCATTTGATCATATTTTGGTTATCGCAAGACTCAAACTTGACACCTCCAGTCTGCTTGGCAGCTTTTGCGGCTGCTGCTATAGCTGATACACCACCTATGAGAACAGGACTACAGGCTTGGAAGCTTGGAAAAGGTCTATATATAGTTCCGCTTCTGTTTGCTTTTAGTCCTATAATCACAGGAACATGGCCACAGAGATTTGAAGTATTTGGCTTTGCTATGGTTGGTATCATGGCGTTTGCTGCAACGGTTGAGGGATTTTGGGATATGAAGATGACTATAATCGAGAGACTGTTTTTTGGCATTGCTACTTTGTTGCTTTTATCTCAAGATGGTATATATGGCATAGATGCTGCCATTGGTGTTGTACAATATACACATATTGCCGGTATATTTATATTGATATTTATCATGTTCATACATAAGAGTCGATATAAAAAAGTTTCTTTACAAAAGGCCACATAGATGATATATGATTATCTGATCATAGGCGGGGGAATTATAGGCTTAAATATCGCACGAGCACTAAAACTGCAACATCAAGATGCAAATATCGTAGTGATTGAAAAAGAGCCTGAAGTTGGAATGCACAGTAGTGGGCGAAACAGCGGAGTTTTGCATGCGGGATTTTACTATACTGCTGACTCTTT
>JALVAU010000111.1 GCA_027011025.1 Campylobacteraceae bacterium
GGTATAAAAAGCATTGGAATAAATGTTTCACCAACACAGTATTCTTCAAAAGGATTTGCAAACAGGGTTATAGTTTTTGCCAAGCAATATGACATTGATCCACATTTTATTATTCTTGAGATTACTGAAGAAGTTATTGCTAGTAGTATTGATAGTGTACTTGATGTGATGAGAAAACTAAAAAAATATGGTTTCAGTTTTTCTATAGATGACTTTGGAACAGGATATTCATCATTACGCTATCTTAAAAATTTACCCCTAGATGAGCTTAAGATAGATAAGTCCTTTATCGATGACATCATAGAGGACAAGAAGGCAGCTGGAATTGTAAAAACGATTATTGACATGGCACACAACCTGAAACTTAAGGTTGTAGCAGAAGGCGTGGAAAACAAAAAACAACTCGATATTCTACACCTGCAAGGGTGTGAACTGTATCAAGGATTTATTTTTTCAAAACCGTTAGCGGAAAATGAATTTTTAGATAAATTAAAAACTAACAATAAACAATCTACATGTAACTTTTAGTTACATGTAGATTGTTTTTGCATTTTTTTTACATCTTCTGGGTTAACCCTCACTTTTTTCTCACTACTACTTAGTAATATGATAGTAATAACAAAATTCAAAGGAGAAAATATGTTAAGAAAAGTAGCTTTGGCAGCGGGAGTTGCGTCATTGATGTTCGCAGGAACCGTAAATATGGACTTAAATGCAAAGTATGGAGCAACTAACTTTCATACAAAGGGTGCTGTGAAGTATGCAGCTTTAGTTAAAAAATACACAAATGGTAGTGTAAATATCAAAGTGCATGCCGGTAGTTCACTTGTTAAGGGAAATGCTCTTAAGGCTGTAAAAGACGGTGTTGTGCCAATGACGGATATGTTTATACCTTTTACCGCAGGTGGCGGTAAAGTTTTTGGTATCTCGGCTCTTCCTTTTGTAGCTTCTTCTTATGATGATGCTTATAGATTGTATCAAATCTCAAAACCTGCTTACAATAAAACCTTTAAGAAGTGGAACCAAAAGCTTTTGTATGCGGTTACTTGGCCACCGAGTGGAATTTATACTAAAAAAGCTCTAAACTCTACTGCTGATTTTGCTGGGGTGAAAGCTAGAACTTATGACAAAAACTCAGCAAACTTTGTAAAGATGGCAGGTGGTAGTGCTGTGGCACTTCCATGGGGCGAAGTTTACTCAGCACTTAGTACGGGTCTTGTAAATGCGGTTGTTACATCTTCCGAGAGTGGAAAAAATGGTAAACTTTGGGAAGTTTTGAGTAACTTTACAAAGATAGGATATGCTTATCCTCTTCAAGCAGTTACAATTAATCTTGATTATTGGAATTCACTTGATAAAGCTCAGCAAAAAGCTATGTTAAAAGCTGCAAAAGAGATGGAAAAAATTCAATGGGACATCAGCAGAAACATAGATAAAGAGGATTTAGTCATACTTGCAAAGCATGGTATGAAAGTTAGTGATCCAACACCTACACTCAAGAAACAACTGGCCCAAGTTGGCTCAAAGATGTTAAAATCTTATCTTGAAGATGCAAGCAGTGATATCAAAAAAATCTTCAAAGAGTATAGAAAATAAGAAAAATTATGAAATTTTTTATAAAATTTGAAAAGGGGCTCTCAGGATTGGGAGCTCTCTTGTCATCACTCTTTATTGTCTCACTGATTCTGTTAATACTTACAGAAATCTTTTCAAGAACACTTTTTGATAAATCAACCATGATAGCAGATGAATATAGTGGGTACTTTTATCTTGCTTCTGTTTTTTTGGGCCTTGGTTATACCTTTAGTCAAAAAGGACACATTAGAATCAATATACTAACCTCGAGACTTCCAAAAAAGATACAAAACTATTTTGATATCTTTGCCGGAGTTGTTACGCTGGGTGTTATCTCTTTTATATTATACAGGGTTACTCTCATGACGATAGATGCCTATAGTTTTGATATACTCTCTGAGGGGGTTTCTGAAACACCTATCTATCTTACTCAAATTCCTATGATAGTAGGAACTTTTATATTTGTCATATCTCTTGTGGCATTTATAGCCAAAAGGATGAAAAATGATAGCTGATCCATTGACTCTGACTATCGTACTATTGATTGTTATGTTTGCTTTTTTACTCTCATCTATTTGGATTGGAGTCTCTTTGATGCTTACGGGTATCTTCGGAATGCTTGTTTTTAAAGTAAATCTTCCTCCTGCTATAAATATCTGGGACAAGATCGGTGATCTGCTCTCATCATCTCTGTATGACTCCTTAAATTCATGGTCTCTAGCAGCACTTCCTATGTTTATATTGATGGGAGAATTGCTCTATAAATCATCTATATCAACTAGGCTTTTAAACGGTCTCATACCATGGCTTACAAAAGTTCCGGGCAGACTTCTACATGTAAATGTAGCTGCTTGTTCTTTATTTGCAGCAGTTTCAGGCTCCTCAGCTGCCACTACTGCTACTGTCGGTAAAATAACCCTGAGTGAATTAAAAAAGAGAGGATATAGTAAATCTCTAGCGATTGGCTCACTCGCAGGAAGTGGAACACTTGGTTTTTTGATACCCCCTAGTTTGATTATGATTATATATGGAGTATTATCAAATGTCTCTATTGGTCAGCTCTTTATAGCAGGAATCCTACCCGGAATCTTGCTTGCAAGCTCTTATGCTCTATATATTATCTTTGCTGCAACTATCGATAAAGGTGCAGTTCCTATTCAAGAAGAAGAGGTTACCTGGAAGATGAGAGCAGAATCTCTAAAAGATTTGGCACCGATATTTTCTTTGATCATTTTAGTTTTAGGTAGCATTTATGCTGGATTTGCAACTCCTACCGAAGCAGCTGCTCTTGGTGTGCTAGGCTCTATGCTTCTTGGTTTTTACTTTAAGAGCTTGGATTTTGAAGTTTTCAAAACAGCGATATTAAACTCTATAAAAACAACAGTTATGATTAGTTTCATCATAGCTGGGGCTGGATTTCTCTCTCAAGTTGTTGGCTTTTTGGGAATAGCTAGAGCACTTAGTGAATATATAGCTTCTTTGGGATTATCACCGTATATGTTGATGTTTGTAGTAGGTATTATGTATATGATTCTAGG
>JALVAU010000112.1 GCA_027011025.1 Campylobacteraceae bacterium
AAAAAGTATCATGTCCAGACTCAAAAATACACCAACAAGCGTCATCTCTAAAAAGAGTATTGTAAGCACTAAGTTTTTTATATCTTTTTTTATATTTAAACCTATCAAAGATACAAGGGTCATGAAGGTACTAAGTATAACTAAAAATAGTGATATTCCATCAACGCCTAAGTAATAACTTACACCAAACTGCTTTATAAGAGATACATACTCAACAAATTGAAAGCCAGCATTATTTGTATCAAATCCTATCCATAGCACAATAGAAAATATAAATTCTACAAAAGTTACAACAATACCAAATGTTTTAATGCTGTCTTTGTTTATAACAAAACCAAAAAATACTGCAACTAGCGGAAAAAATACGATTAATGATAATATATGTTCCATCACTTACTCCTACACCATCGGTCTATAAAAGATTGCTAAAGCAAGTAGTACAACTGTACCAACTATCATCCATCTAAGCATATCAGATAGGTTTCCGCTCTGCATTTTTCGACTCTGTTGTCCACTCTTATATAACACCCTTGCTATCAAATCAACACTAAAGTCGATAATTCGCACATCTATCTGCTTCCATGCAAATTTTGAAAGTGCATAGTATGGTTTGAAAATTGCCACCTCATATAACTTTGGTATGTAGTATTGGTTCTTAAGCAATAGGTACAGAGGCATAGTCTCTAACTGCTTACTAAAGCCTCCTCTTGAGTATTTATATATAGTAGCAACTATCACTAAGATAACAAATGCCGAAGTTAAAAATATCAATCCAACCTCAGTTGAATGAGACATACTAAACTCATACTTATCCAATACCTTAGTCACAAACTCTTCAAATGGATGTTCAAAAAATCCTGCTATAGTAGCCAAAATTCCTAACGGTAAAAGAGCCCAAAGGACAAATGGATATGTTTCATGAGGATGAAAACCAAATTTTTTATAGACTTTATCGCCAAAAAATACCAACATAACTAATCTAAAACTATAAAAAGCAGTCATTCCTGCTCCTATAAAGAGTGCAAACCATATATAAAAATTACCTCCATTAAATGCTGTAGCCAAAATCATATCTTTACTAAAAAATCCTGCAAACGGATAGACTCCACAAAGCGCTACAGAACCAACAGCCATCAAAATAGCAGTATATGGCATAGCATTAAACAATCCACCCATCTTCTTGATATCCAGCTCATCATCCATAGCATGCATCACATTTCCTGCTCCCAAAAAGAGTAAGGATTTGAAAAATGCATGTGTCATCAAGTGAAACAGTGCTATCCAGTAAGCACCCAAACCGGCGGCCACAAACATATAACCTAGCTGTGAGAGTGTGGAGTATGCGATAATCCTCTTTAAGTCTCTGTTTACAAGTGCCATAGATGCAGCAAAAACTGCAACAAAAGCACCTAGAGTTGCTATTATATGCCCAACTTCCGGTATAAGCATAAAGAGATCACTTGCTCGAATAACAAGATAGACTCCAGCTGTTACCATCGTGGCTGCATGTATCAAAGCTGAGACCGGAGTAGGACCTTCCATGGCATCTGCCAACCAAGTATGAAATGGAAATTGAGCCGATTTTCCCATTGCGCCCACAAAAAGAAGTAAACCAATGGTAGTGACAATACCTACATTTACGCTTCCGACATGAGCAAAAACCTCTTCATAGCTAAATGTACCAAACTGCCAATATATCAGAAATAGACCCATAAGCATACCGAGGTCGGCAACCCTATTCATAATAAAAGCTTCATTTCCTGCCCATGAGGCACTCTCTTTTTCATACCAAAATCCAATGAGAAGATATGAACACAATCCAACACCTTCCCATCCTATAAACAATCCGACAAAATTATCACTCATGACAAGTATCAGCATAGAGAAAACGAAAGCAGATATATATGTGAAAAATCTGTTATAGCCTTTATCATGCATCATATAACCCATCGAGTATATATTTACAACTGATGAGACTAAAGTAACCGTAACCATCATAACAACAGATACATTATCCACAATAAAACCAAACGGCAAGCTAAGATTGCCTGCACTTATCCATCCCATCATCTTTACATGTAAACTTAAGCCATCATGTACTGCAAACATAAGAGTTAAAGAAGAGACAAAAGATAGCAGTAAAAGAGCAGAAGTTACAAGCGCCGTTATGACATTTTTTTTCTTCGCTGTAAAAAGCAGACTAAAAAGTGAGCCAACAATTGGAGCAAATAGTGCTACATATAAGTACTTTTCCATCATCAACCCTTCATCATTTGTAAGCTATCAAGATCAATTGTACCACTTCTCTTATACCAAAGTACCAACAGACCTAAACCAACAGCAACTTCACTTGCTGCGATAGCGATTATAAAAAATGAAAATATTTGTCCGCTTAAATCACCATAATATTTTGATACTGCCGCAAACCCTATATTTACAGCATTTAGCAGAATCTCTGTTGAGAAAAAAAGCATCAAAAGATTTTTTCTCCTTAATACCCCTACAATACCTAATGAAAACAAGATACCCGTAAGAGTCAAATAGTGTGTTAGAGTTATCATTTTTCACCCCTTGCTACTTCTATATTTGTTGGAGTCTCTTCCATCTTTACTTTCACCAAGACAATTCCTGCTATCATAGCTGCTAATAACATAATAGCTGCCACTTCAAATGGCACAAGGTACTTAGTAAAGAGAATCAATCCTATCATTTGAACATTTCCAACCCCTTGTAGAGTTGGATATATAGCCTCAATTTTTGTAGAAAATATTGGAGCCATCAAAATAAATATAGTAAAAATTGCGGACAATACAGATAAAGTATAGATAATTTTTTTAAATTTAATATTCTCTTTAACATCTCTTGTGGAGTCAAAGAACATCATACCAAATGCATAAAGTGCCATTACTGCACCTGTATATACAACGATTTGTACAACTCCTAAAAAATCAGCATCTAGCAAAAAGAAAAAGCCTGATATAAATATCATACCTCCTGCTAATGCACTCATCGCGTAGAGCGCATTTTTACTAAATACCACTATCCCAAACATTCCAATTACTAAAACTGAAAATGTATAAAATGCTATCGCTTCAAACATATCTACCTCAATACGCTAATGGTGTTTTTTTGACAAATTTATCAGCATCTTTACTCAATGCACCAAAACCAGGAAACTCTTTTTGTTTTTTTGCCTTAAACTCATCGATAGGAGTTAGCATATCCTCTCTTAACCCAAAATGAGCTCTCTGCTCACTTGCATGCTCATAATCATCGCCATGCACAATGGCAAGTTCAGGACAAACCTCAGCACAATACCCACAAAAAATACATCTGCCAAAGTTTATACTATATTGGGTAACAAGTTTTCTACTGTTTTCATCTACTTTTGTATCTATTTTTATACAATTAGCTATGCAAATCTTTTCGCAAAGTCCACATCCTATACATCTCTCATGTCCACTCTCAAAAAGTCTCAAAAGTTTATGTATAGCTCTGTATCTCGGAAACATTTGCAATTTTTGAAGTGGATATTGGACTGTATGGATATTAAATTTAATCATCTCTCTTAGAACAATCCAAAGACCTACAAAGAGTTCTCCTTTTACCGCTCGTGTTGAAAATCGTTTAAATCTTTCCCAACTATTTTGAGACTCTTTTTCACCTTCAAAATATATATATCCAGGAGTTGCATTTCTGTTTTTAAATCCTCGTAATTCCATATTTTACTCCTATACCAAGACTATGCCGGTAATCAGCACATTTATCAACGAAAGTGGCATCAACACTTTCCAACACAACCACATCAACTGATCTGGTCTGATGTGAGGCCAAGCTGCTCTCACCCATAAAAATAAAAATATCCATAAAGAGACTTTTAAAAGCATGGCAATCGCACCGGGAATAAACCACATATCGTTGTAGCCTCCTAAAAATATGATACTAACCATAACCGATATAGTTATCATATTTGCATACTCACCGATAAAAAACAGACCCCATCTCATGCCAGAATACTCAGTAGCATAACCAGAGACAATCTCTGCTTCAAACTCAACCAAATCAAAAGGTGTTCTGTTTGTCTCTGCAAATCCTGCTATGGCAAAAAGTACAAATGCTAAAGGTTGCTTCCAAATAAGCCAATTTGCCACACCGCCTATCTGATAATCATTCATATCTATCAATGACAAAGAACCTATCATCATGATTGGAGCCAAGATAGACAAGCCACTTACAACTTCAAAACTCAAAAGCTGTATAACTGCTCTTGCACCACCCAATAGCGACCATTTGTTTGCGCTACTCAATCCTGCCAAAAGAGGTCCATACATCCCAACTGATGCAGCACCCATTATGAAAAGCAAACCTACATTTATATCTGAAATAATAGGATGAATTGTGTATCCAAAAACTGTAAACTCTGGAAAGTAAGGTACCGCAGCCACTGCCACAAACGCTGAAGCTGCACCAATAACCGGCGCTATGATAAATATAGGCTTTATAGCATTTTGCGGTATGATATCCTCTTTTGTAAAAAGCTTTATACCATCTGCGGCTAACTGCAATAATCCATAAGGACCAACATGCATAGGTCCTAATCTCCTTTGCATAAACGCAAGTACTTTCCTCTCTATAAATGTTGCAAATCCTGCCATGGCAGCTACTACAGAAAGAACAACTACTGCTTTAACTACTGTTTCAATTATCAAGGCTGTTTCAATCATTTTGTACACCTTTTATCTCTACTTTTGCATATCTATATCCATCCTCAAAAAATGGCATAACCTCTAGTTTTGCATCAAAAGTCGGCAGATATGGAATCATCCCTTTTATCTGATGGTCATATTTGATAGCAACTGCAAGCTTTGCATCTTTTGTACTAATCAAAACCATAGAACCATCTTTAAAACCATTTGCTTCCATATAGTCAGATGAGGCATATAGTGCTCCCGCCTCATTTAATTGGTGAGCTCTGTTTGTAAAAGCACTAAACTGCATCACTGGATTTGCTAGATAGACTATACTCTGTCCACCAAAATCTAGCTCCTCTATCTCTTCAACTTCATCACTTGCCTCAAAATTCTCTACATCCAGCAGATACCCTCTGTTTTCAACTCCTGAGTTTAAAAATTCATTTGGCAATTCATCAAACTCTTCACTCTTATACCCACTTACGCTTCCAAGCTCAAAAGTATAATCTATGGTATTTTCTGCCTGCAATCCCAACTCATTTGCCAAATCATTTAGGCAATATCCATCAAAATTAAGAGCTACATTTGTTGGAACTACCCTTTTATTTAATGAAGTAAATGTACCCTCTTGTTGATTTAGTGCCGGGAAGCTAAGATCGCCTTTTCCTAGTGCACTTAAGTTAAAATCTGCTTTTACATTGTACCCAGCAACCCTTTTTCCAACTTTTTCATCCAAATCACAAATCAGAGAGACTCCAAGTGTGTTTGTTTTTGAAGGTATGATTAGTATTTCAAAATTTGTATATCTTTGAATTAAACCTAAAAGCTTAGCTAGATTTTCTGCTCTTTTATGGTTATAAAGATCCTCTCCTGCTACTAAGAAAAACTTATCTTTTTTCATAAGCATCTTTTTAAGTTTGGTATCAAAATCATCATCTAGCCCAACCATATCGTACAGACTATTTTTATCAACTTCTATCTCTTTTTCTACTTTTTTACTAACAGTTTTAACAACCTCTTTCTCTTCCTTGCTCTCTTCATCTTTAACAATCTCTTTGACTTGCTCTTTTATAATCTCGGTTACGGTTTTCTTCTCTTTGCTATGAAAACTCTCAAGATATTTGAGCGTATTTTTAGGCAATCTCTCTTTGTCTGCGAAAAGATCTAAAATGAGATATAAAATAGACTCTTCAACTCCAACTTCATGGTTAACACAGAGCATATTTTTGGAGTATCCATCCACTATAGGATCTATAATCGGATGAAAATAGAGTCCGGCACCCTTATTCATGGTTAATGCATTATTTATACCATATCCTACATTTGGATTGTCACTCTTAACATAAGAGCCGACACTGACTACAAAATTACTATTTTGTAAGCTCTTTATATCTCCACTATACAAGGATTTACCGGCTGTTTTTCTAAAATTTTCTAAAAATCTTTTATAAGCATACGCATCGTCATTTACAAGTTTGTAGCCATATTTCTCTTTTAGCTTTTGTAGTATAAATGCCTCTTCATTTGTGATAAAACTATCAAATTTTATAGTATCAGCCTCCTCTTTAAAGAATTTGACTGCTTTTTTCATAGCTTTTTTATCTTTGCCTTCTCCCTTGTTTTCAAAATCATACCCATATCTTATACCGCCGTGCAAAGGAGCATAATTGTAGTCACTACTTACTCTGAAGATTTTCTCTACCGGGTCCTTTATATTTGTCTGTTTAACATCATAGTATATCAAAGAACAATCACTACTGTGTGGATTTGATGCCGGTATCTTTCGGAGTTCCCAAGCATTTGAGCTATATTGAAAATCACTTCCAACCAAAGCTCCAACCGGACAAACCGCAGTACACTCTCCACAATTTGTACACTCTAGTGTATCTGCTCCACTAGCAATCCCAATAAGCGACTTTTGTAATTTGTTCCACATAGCATATGTATCTTTTGGTGCAACCTCTTTCCACTCTTTTGGAAGTGCAACTCCACCTCTAGGCACGGTTTTTAGTACAGACTCACCAATCATATCTTTACAAACCGTTACACATCTTTCACAAACTATACAGAGTGATGAATCATAATGTATAAAACCCCAGTTATGAGCAGGTCTATTGGTATCAGCTATAGAAAACTCTTGATGGTCAACACCCATTTGTAGAGTATAATTTTGCAATTCACACTCACCACTTTGATCACAAACTCCACACTCAAGAGGATGATTTGTATCATAGACCTTCATTATGGCCTTTCTTTCGACCTCAATCTCTTCGGTTTTAGTCGTAACTGCCATACCATCTTTGGCTTTTGCATTACATGAGTATGCTCTCTTGCCATCTATCTCTACCAGACACAATCTACATGCAAGCGTAGGTGAGCAGTTTGTTAAATAGCAAATAGCAGGTATAAATATACCGTTTCTTCTTGCAATATTAAGTATATACTCCCCTTCGTTCGCCCTACACTGTTTTCCATCAATAGTTACTGTTATATCGCTCATTAATTTTCTCGCTTAATAATTTTTGCTATCTTGTAGTAATACGATTCATCGCCATTTGCACTTGGAAGCAGTGCAATGGTACCCTTCAACTCTTTATCTAACATAAACTTTCTTCTATACTCTCCATTTTCAGTTATCACGAAAATATCATCATCATCTTTAACCTTTGCCACTAATGCAAATTGCTGTGAACCAATCAGAAGCTCTTCCTCGTCCCTGTTTAAAGGGGGGCAAGTATAGACGACACTTCCATCAAAACTATCTAACTGAGCAACTTCTTGCAATTCTTGATCTGTATCATTTCTCTCTAAAATATCTTCACTGTTTTGAACAAAAACTTTAAAATTTCCATACTTTATAAAGAGATTGATGATATTTGCTATATTTTTTCTTCTAGGATGATTGTAAAAATCATACCCTAAAACCAGCATAGGCTTTGTAGATTTTTTATAAATTTTATCTATCTCTTCTAGCTCCTCTTCACCGATATTTGACTCTGCACTTATATAGCCGTCATCCAAATTATCAAAAAAATCTTTAGTTTTAGTATCGACATTGCTATTTGACAGTAACTCTTTTGCCATAATAGCCAAGACTCCCTCTTCGCTTCCTGCTTCATATCTACTTTGAATTTGAGCTATACTAGTCATATTTTTATCTTCTATAGCGCTTAAGTAAACAACAGATCTATTTTCTCTAAGCCTCTTTAATATACTCTTTTGTCTTGATGGCATAAATCCCATAACCAATACAAAATCAGAGTTTATAGTATCAGTATAAGTATCTTTATCCCCACTATCTAAAAGTGATAAGAAACTCTCTCTCAAAGCTCTTCTCCACTACTTTTTTTAACCACTATCATCCAATCAACTTCATTGTATTTGAGTGAATTCATCAGTGTATATCCAGCCTCTTTTATCAAATCAGCACTCTTTTGAATAGGAGAAAAATCACCAATTTCAAACATAAATATACTAACTTCGCCCTCTTTTCTTTCACTCATAATCTCAAGCATTCTGCTGTAAAAGTTCTCTTTTAGGTGTCTTAAATCATATCTTTGCATAACTTCTCCTATCTGTCTATTTCGCCAAAGACGATATTTAGGTTTCCGATGATAGTTACAACATCAGCCAAATAGTGTCCGGGAAGCAACTCTTGAAGCAGACTTGTATGCCAAAAACTAGGTGCTCTTAATTTTAATCTATACGGATATGCCCCACCTTGAGAATTTATATAAAATCCCAACTCACCTTTTGGAGATTCGGTTGCAACATATACTTCACCGACAGGAGGTCTCATACCCTGAGTTACCAATACAAAATGCTGCATCAAAGAGTAATTTTGAGTCATAATCTGCTCTTTTGGAGCCGATATATATTGCGGTGCATGAGCCATGATTTCCGGCTCTGTTTCATAGTACATAGCTATGACTTGTCTTATGATTCTTATGCTCTGTCTCATCTCTTCCATGTGAAGCTTATATCTTCCGTAACTATCACAAGTAGTACTGACCGGTACATCAAAATCAACCTCATCATAAAGTTCATAAGGCTCCTCTTTTCTGATGTCCCATGCGATTCCGCTACCTCTTAGAGATGGTCCGCTGCATCCCCAGCTCTGAGCCATTTCAGGCGTAATAACCCCTACTCCCTCTAGTCTCATCTTCCAAATTCTATTTTGATCAAGCAAACCCTCATAATCAGCTATATCACTAGGAAGCTTATCTATAAATTTACTTAGTTTTGTTATCCAATTTTGGGGCAAATCAAGTGGAACTCCACCTATTCTGACAGCCGAGTGTGTAAGTCTTGCTCCACAATAATCCTCCATCAAATCCATTGCATACTCTCTTTCTCTAAAAGCATACAAGAAGATAGTCATGGCACCAACATCAAGTGCATGAGTAGCTAACCAAAATAGGTGCGAAATTATACGATTTAACTCTAATAACATCATCCTGATGGTTTGCGCTCGTCTTGGAATCTCTAAATCCAACAGCTTCTCTACCGCATGAGCAAAACCATAGTTGTTTGAAGTAGCAGCTATATAATCCATTCTATCTGTTGTTGGAAGAAATTCATTATATATCATATTTTCTGCCATCTTCTCCATGCCACGGTGGAGATAACCGATATCCGGTACAGCTTTTGTAACCAACTCGCCATCTAGCTCAAGTATAAGACGCAACTGCCCGTGTGAACTTGGATGCTGAGGACCAAAGTTGATAATCATAGTATCATCTTCTCTCTCAAAAGCTAAATTTTCAAAAAATGGTTGTAATCTATTGACTTTTTGCATATTAAGGTCTCTCTTTTAGGGTTACACTATCAGCTTTTTTTAGGCTCTTAACTAAAAATACACCGCCATCTTCCTGATAGTCAGTCTCAACAATCTCTGACGAAGGTTTTTCACCAAAAGGAACCTCGTGATGAATTCTAGAGAAGTTATAAGTATCATTTTCATCAACCCTAGAACTATCTCTATTTTCAGGTCCAATTATATCTCTATACTCTTTGCCAAAAATTTTATCTATCTCATACCAACTCGCCTCTTCATCCCCATGAAGTGGATATGACTTCTTGAGCGGATGATCGTACCAATCTTCAGGCATCAAAATTCTCTTCATGTAGTGGTGTCCGGTGATAATCACACCAAACATATCATACATCTCTCTCTCACCCCAATCAGCACTCTTATATATGTTTGAAACTGTTCTTATCTCTCTATTTTGTTTTATAAAAAACTTAATCCTAATTCTTTTTCTTTTGCTAGTTGAGAGCAGTTGATAAAATATCTCAAACTCTCCACTCTTCTCTAGCCAGTCAATTGCGCTAAGTTCACTTAAAAAATTATACTCTAACTTGTGTTTTAAAAATGTCAAAACTTCAACATTTTCATTTGCGCCTATATATACGACCAATTGCCCCCGCTGAATGTAGGCATCTTTGATATCAAAATTAGATTTAAGCTCTTCTAAATCTTTAGCAAAAATCTCATCGCTACTTACTTCCTCTTTTGGGACTTGTGGAGCTACCCAAAAACGATCTGTATAGTATGGTTTTTTCTGTGCATTTTTCTTTTGTGTAAATTTTCTCATCATACCAACCTTTTAGGTTTAAGTTTTCTTGATGCCTTTTCTGTTCGCAATTTCTTTTGTAAAAGCATAAGTGCGTATTGTAATGTTTCTGGTCTAGGTGCACACCCCGGGAGATAAATATCTACGGGAATTATTCTATCTGCTCCTTGAACTGTAGCATAGGTGTTAAACATTCCACCTGTATTTGCACAACTACCCATGCTTATAACCCACTTTGGTTCAGTCATCTGATCATACAATCTTCTCATGAAAGGAGAGTGTTTTTTTGTCAAAGTTCCTGCTATTATCAATACATCCGACTGCCTAGGGCTT
>JALVAU010000113.1 GCA_027011025.1 Campylobacteraceae bacterium
GATTAAGTTTATATTTGCTTTTTTTTGCAGTATATTTGAGCCATCTTTTGTAACACCTATCTCTTCAAACAGTTTTTCAAGTGGTATATCTTTTGAGATTTTATAAGCTTTCATCTTTATGCTCTCTTTTCTAAGATTGTCAAAAGTAGTGAAATTAGTATATTTGTAGGTCTAGAGTTTAACTCTGAGAGTTGTAATAGTCTCTCAAAATGTTCCAACTCTTTTGTGCTAAATGAGATATTGTGATTTAAAATGGCTTGGGTTATAATTTTTTGCACCAACTCTTTTAACTCATTTTTCTTGACTCTTGAGTTTTTTTGGACAAAATCATACAACTCTTGCAAATCCATCTTTGAGAGATCCAAGTCTATCTGTACAGTTTGCTTATCAACGACTAACTCTTTTAGTAAAAGACGAGATCTAATAGTGGGTAGAAAAACATTTTTTGATTCACAAACAAGTATAAAGATGATATTTCTTGGGGGCTCTTCTAGTATCTTAAGAAGTGAATTTTGGGCATATATATTGTATGATTTTGCTCCTAGGATTATGATTTTTTCATCACTCTCGGCGATGTAAGCCTCTTTTACAACATTTTTAGCATCTTCTAGTAAAAAATCTCTACTCTCTTTTTCACTGTTTTTTAAAAAAAGTTTATAGTTTTTATCGGCATAACGCTCCAATAGAGTCTCGTAAGCCAACTCTAAATCTTTACAAACCAATATATGGCTTGTTAGATTTTCATCATTCACTTTCAAAATCAACCTCTGCAAAAAGCAAAGCATTGATACTTTTGTCTAAAAGTTTATAAAGTTGTATCAATTTAATATCTAGGTTTTCATCCGAAGAAGAGAGAAAGAAGCTATTTTGCAACTGTTCGTCCATAACCCAGATAAAACTATCATCTCTTCTTTTTGCGATTTGCATCTTAATACTATTGTTTTTACCTATATAGAAGTATGTGTAACCATTTGGAAATGCCTGATACAGCATATCTTCTAAAAGCTCTATATCTTCTTTTGTTTTTAGGCTGTTTAAATTTGGATAAAAAGACTTTAAAGAGACAAAAGGTAACAAAGGTCTATTTTTAGAGAGTTTGTTTATGTCATTTAGTACATAGTTGCAAAACCACTCTCTGTCGTCATCAGTTATCATTATAATGGTGTGCCCTATTATCAGATTTTTGAGCATAGATACATTTAGAGGTACCCATTCAAATCTCTTCTCTTCCATCCAACTCATCATCGAGCCGTCTTTTCTGATATTGTCCAATGTCCACTTTAAAAATTTTTGCACTATTTATCCAGTTTGTAGGCATCATGAAGTGCTCTTACGGCTAACTCTCCATATTTTTCATTTATAATCATAGATACTTTTATTTCGCTTGTGCTTATCATCTCTATATTGATATTTTCATCTGCTAAAGTGTCAAATGCAGTACAAGCAACTCCACTATGGGATTTCATGCCAACACCAACTACTGATACTTTTACAACATTTTTATCATACTCCAAGCTTTGTGATGCATTTATCTCTTCCATAGCTTTTTTTGTGATATCTAGCTCATTTTCAGGAATTGTAAAGCCGAGATTTGTCGCCCCATCAACACCGACATTTTGTATAATCATATCTACATTGACACCTTCATCTGCTAGCTTTCTAAATATCTCTGCAGCAATTCCGGGTTTATCGCTAACTCCTCTTAGAGTAATTCTTGCTTGATTTTTATCTATCGCTATTCCACTTACTAATGGTTTCTCCATAATATCCTCTTCATTTAATATATAGGTTCCTTCGTTATCATTAAAACTGCTTCTCGTAACCAAATTTACATTTAATTTTTTTGCAAGTTCAACTGATCTAGTTTGCAAGACTTTTGCTCCCAAACTAGCCAATTCAAGCATTTCATCATAGCTTATTTTATCTAATTTTTTAGCTTTAGGTTCAATTCTAGGATCTGTTGTATATACTCCATCAACATCCGTATAAATTTCACAAACATTTGCATTAAGTGCCCCTGCGATCGCAACTGCGCTTAAATCGCTTCCCCCTCTTCCTAGTGTTGAGACTTCACCAATTTCTGTTATACCCTGAAAGCCGGCAACAACCACGATGAGTCCTTTTTTTAACTCATTTTCAATATAGCTTTTATCTATATGGTCTATCCTTGCCTTGGTATGGACACTATCTGTGATTATACCTGCTTGTCTGCCACTCATTGCAATAGTCTCATGACCCATTTCGGTAAGCAAAATTGCCAAAAGAGCACTCGTGACTCTTTCACCTGAGCTTAACAGCAAATCCATCTCTCTTCTTTTTGGATTTTTACTCAAAGAGTGTGCCATTTGAGTAAGCTTATTTGTCTCTCCGCTCATTGCAGAAACAACTACTACAACATCTTTTCCTTCTTCTTTTGTTCTTGCCACTCTCTTGGCAACCTCTTTTATACGCTCTAGTGTACCAACACTAGTGCCACCATATTTCTGGACAATCAACATAAATTAACCTTGTGTGTTTAGAATAGGTTTAAATAAAACCCTCTTTTTTAAAATAATTAAGAACTTTTTGATATACTGGTCTTTTAAAATATGTTACCATATTAAAAATTTCTTTTCTTTTGACAAATTTATAAGCATCAAATTCCGGATGCTTTGTATCTAGTTTTATTTTTGCATTAGATTTTAATCTTACCAAAAAATATTTTTGAATTTGTCCATCAAAAGGATACATTTTTTTGGCTATAGTTTTGGGAAAATCATATTTTAACTCTTCTGGATACTTAGCAATAATCTCTATTTCATTTGTACCAATTTCCTCTTTTAGCTCCCTAAAAAGTGCCTCTTTTGCACTTTCTCCAGGATCAATACCTCCTTGAGGAAACTGCCATACATCTTTTATATCTTCCCTTCTAGCTATAAGATACTCGCATTTAAAGGGATATTTACTAGATAGAATAACAGCAGCGACATTTGGTCTATATTTTTTTATTTCCGACATTAATCTAACTTTCTTGTAATTATCATAATTCACCACCATAAGAGGATAGATGCCGTTTTATGTTAATTAATGATATTTAGATAAAATAC
>JALVAU010000114.1 GCA_027011025.1 Campylobacteraceae bacterium
AACTTTTTGATCTGGATTTTTAATAGCGCCATATACCTCTTTTAGGATATCTTTTTCATACTCATTTTTATCATAAGGATCATTTGGAAGTTTGGAGTGAGTATCTTCTCCCTCAACTCTCATCAGTACAGATGAAAAATCAAACTTTTTTGCAAAATCATCATCTATCACCTTAAGCAAATCACTTCTTCCAACTATCTCCTCAACACTTCTATAACCAAGATATGCCAATATCTCTCTTACATCTTGAGCTAAAAATGTGAAGAAATTGACTAATTTATCAACATTTCCTATAAAATACTCTCTTAGTTTTTTATCTTGTGTTGCAACGCCTACTGAGCACTTATTTAAGTGACAAATTCTCAAAATCTTACAACCTAGCATCGTTAAAGCCAAAGTTCCAAAAGCATAACTCTCTGCCCCTAGAAGAGCTGCTTTGACTACATCCAAACCGGTTTTTAGACCACCATCTGTTTGTAGATGAACTCTGCTTCTTAGATGGTTTGCTTTTAGTGCATTGTGAGCTTCACTCAGTCCTAATTCCCAAGGGTTTCCGGCAAACTTGATAGAGCTCAAAGGTGCAGCTCCTGTTCCTCCGTCTCCACCTGAAATGATAATCTTATCAGCATAAGCTTTGGCAACACCGGCTGCTATAGTTCCCACTCCTGCTGTTGAGACTAACTTCACAGTGATAACAGCATCTGGATTTATCTGTTTTAAATCAAAAATCAATTGAGCCAAATCTTCTATCGAGTAGATATCATGATGTGGAGGTGGGGAGATCAGTGTAACTCCCGGAATCGTATATCTAAGACTTGCTATAAGAGGTGAGACTTTATGTCCGGGAAGCTGTCCGCCCTCGCCCGGTTTTGCACCTTGTGCCACTTTGATCTGTATCTCTTCGGCACTTCTTAGATACTCAGGCGTCACACCAAATCTACCGCTTGCGATCTGTTTTATTTTTGATCTTTTTATACTTTTGAGTCTCTGTGTTGATTCACCGCCTTCACCTGAATTTGACATACCACCTATCTGATTCATAGCCTCTGCCAAGGCTTCATGTGCCTCTGGAGAGATAGAACCTAGACTCATGGCCGCTGTATTAAATCTCTTAAATACACTCTCTATCGGCTCAACTTCATCTATATCGATAGCCTCTGTGTCAGTTTTTAACTCTAAAAAATCTCGTATTGTTTTTTTATCTCTACTGTTTACAATATTTACAAAAGCCTTATAATCCTCTCTATCACCACTTTTTGCTAATTTATGTATAGCTTTTACAACACTTGGATTAAAATCATGATACTCGCTACCGTCTATATATTTGTAAAAACCTCCTATCTCTAGTGGAAATAGTCTTTTGTTTATGTTGATGTCATAAGCAACTTTATGGTTAAAATCTATCTTTTTTTCCAAGTCATCATAACCGAGTCCCGGAAGAAGCACATAAGCTCCGTTGAAACAGTCGCTCACCACCTCTCTTGAGAGACCGATACTGTCAAATAGTGCTGAATTTCTATATGAAGATATAGTAGCTATTCCCATCTTTGATATGATTTTGAGTAAACCCTGATTTATAGCTTGATTTACATTTTTCAGGCTTGTTTTTATCTCATATTTGCCAAATTCTCTTCTTTTTGCCTCTTCAAGTACGCTTGCATAAAGCATATACGGATATATAGCACTAGCTCCAAATCCGATCATGCAAGCACATGAATGAGAATCAAGTGCTTCACCAGAGATGGCTATTATACTCACAGCATCTCTTATCCCCTCATCGAGCAAAACTTCATGAATCTTACCTATACACATAAGCATAGGCATAGGTTTCTTTTCACTACTCATGCCTCTATCGTCAAGAAAGATCATGGTTACGCCATCATTTTTGACCGCATCTACTACATCATAAGCCAAATCTTCCAAACTGCCCTTGAGATTATCATCAAAAAGAGTAGAGAAAGTTTGGTGTTTATAAGAGGATATATATCTAGGCTTACTCTCATCTCCAAAAGATTTTAAAACTTCCATCTTTTCTTGCATCAATATTGGAGAGATTGTCTTAATCCTAACAGCATGATCGGGGGTTTCTTCTAGTATGTTGCTCAATCTTCCAAAGCCGGTATTTAGACTCATAACTATCTTCTCTCTGATAGGATCTATCGGAGGATTTGTCACTTGTGCAAATTTTTGTTTGAAAAAATCACTAAAATTTCTCTGCTTTTTGCTAAAGGCTGCCAAAGGTGTATCGTCTCCCATGGAGCCAACCCCCTCTTTGCCCTCTTTCATCATTGGTCGCACAACCATATTTAAAAACTCTTGAGTGATATTGAAAAATCTCTGTTTAACCGCTATATTCTCTTTTTCATAATCAGAAATCTTTTCAAACGGCATCTCAACATACTCTTGCAGATAGATTAGGTTTTCATTTAGCCAAGTTCCATAAGGTTTGGATGATTTTATATAATCATCTATATCTTTACTCTTTAGAACTTTGTTGTATTTCAAATCCAAACCTATGATTTGACCGCTTTGAAGTCTCCCCTGCTCTTGTATATCATTATCATCTATATCTAGTACGCCATATTCGCTTGTTATTAAGATTCTATCATCTTTTGTTATGACATACTTTGCAGGTCTTAGTCCATTTCTATCTAACACACAGGCTATATATCTGCCATCGGTAAAAGAGACGGCTGCCGGTCCATCCCATGGATCAAAATTTATACTAGAATACTCATAAAAAGATCTAAGCTCACTATCTATATATGGAGCATTTTGCCATGGCATCGGTATAAGTGATCTTATGGATTTGAAAAAATCGTACCCGTTTGCTATCATGAATTCAAACATATTATCCAAACTTGCACTGTCACTCACATCATCGCTTGTGATAGGTAGAAGTTTTTTAAGCTCTTTTTTTGAAAAAACTTGACTTTTAAGTGTCGAGTATCTAGCTTTTATATTTGCTCTGTTTGCTGATATCGAATTTATCTCTCCGTTATGGGCTAAAGTTCTAAAAGGTTGTGCTAGTCTCCACTGAGGCAGGGTATTTGTAGAAAATCTTTGGTGAAAAAGAGCA
>JALVAU010000115.1 GCA_027011025.1 Campylobacteraceae bacterium
CTTAAAAGATAGATTTATAAGTATATCGAGCTCTTTTTTTGTTATGGTTTTATCTGTTTTGATTATGAGTATATTTCTGTCTCCAAAGAGTGAAGATTGAGAGAGGAAATTTTTTGCTAGTGTGAAGTTATACTCATCATAATACAAAAGTAGCTTCTCTTCTGCATTAGCAGAGAGTTTTTCTAGTATCTTTTTTCCAAAAAATTCATTTTGATAAGAACAGGCTCCATATAAAAGTATGGATTTTGGAATCTGTGAACTGTTTAGTAGGTTTTCAAACTCTCTTTTATACATCTCTTTTGATAACCTTTGCATAGATTTTTAGTGTGCTTATGTCTGCTTCGATAATTTTAACCAAAACTCTTTGGAAAAGCTCTAAATCTTCATCTAATAAAAACAGCCTTGCTCCTTTGATTTTATCATCTAGTTTTGCTATCATATTTCTATCTACCCCTGTGACTATAGCTTCAAAATCATCACCTACATGTAGAGCAGCCCAACGAGTATATTTTCTATCCATAAAATCCCAAGCTACTTTGTCACTTTCTCGCTCAAGTTTGCTTATTTCGTCACAAATTTCATCTATATCTTCAAGCAAAAAATTAAATCTCTTTTTATTGCCTCTCATATCAGCTTTCAGTAATCTGTGAAGTGTTAAATCACTATATCTTCTTATGGGAGAAGTAAAGTGTGTATATGAGTCAAATCCTAGACCAAAATGCCCTCTGTTGTCAGATTCGTATTTTGCTTTTTTTTGTGCTCTTATGATGAGCTTATCAACCTCTTGTGAGATATCTAATTTATCTGCTTTTTCCTGTATCTCTTTTATCATCTTTGGTATATCAATTGTAAAATCAACCTCGATACCAACTAGACTAAGATTGTCTAGTAAGTCTTGAAGTTTATCATAGGAGGGATCATCATGAGTTCTAAATATCCCTTTTTTTATCCTTTTTGATGCTGCTTTGTTTGCTAGAAGCATACACTCTTCTATGAGTTTGTGAGAGGGGGTCTCCTCTTGGACTTTTGTAGAGATGAGATTTTGATTTTTGTCTAGTTGCATTCTTATTTCAGATGTTCTAAATTCAAAACCGTTTTTGAGTCTTAGCTCCCTTAATTTCTTAGTAACTTCAAAAAGAGGCAGTAAAAATTCTAAAATCTTTCTATCTACTTTATCCGCGTCCTCTAAACTATTCTGTAAAAAAAGGTCGATTTGATCATAATTATATCTTTTTTTAGAATTAATAATTCCATCAATCAGCTCTTCTTTGATAGGTTTTAAGGATTTTGGATCCAAAGTAATTTTAAATACAAAAGCGAGTCTGTCTTCATTTGGCTTTAAAGAACAGATATTTTCACTAAGGCTTCTTGGTAACATCGGGATTGATTTATGAGGAAAGTATATAGAAAAACCTCTGCTTTTTGCCTCTTTGTCTATATACCCCATCTCATACACATATTCGCTGACATCTGCTATGGCAACATAGATTGTATAATTTTCTTTGTCAAAATATATAGCATCATCAAAATCTTTTGCATCTATGGGGTCAATTGTACAAAAAGGCAGATTCGTCAAATCTATTCTGTTGCCATAAAGAGATTTATCGACCCAGCTTCCTTGGCTTTTTGCTTCTCTTTCGCTCTCTTGGCTAAAAGCCTCTTTCTTGTCATATATAGCCAAAGATATCTTCTCATCTACTTTTGGGTCATCTAAGACTCCCAATATCTCTACTATATTGTTTGTTTCATTGTCAATTTTTAAAACTGTTCCAAGAGGTAGTTGTCTTAGTGATTTTTGAGATGCGGTTATGTCAAGAGGGAGAGTTGTTGAGATATTTATACCTATGATTCTGTTCTGTTGGATTTTTGTATAGACTACACTAAAGTTTCTCTCTCTTTGAAGTATCAAGATAACTTTTGCTTTTGCTCTTGTTCTAGCTTTTGTAAAGACTCTTTTTGCAACTACTATATCTCCCCTGTTTGCACCCAATAGGTTTGAAGATTCAATGAGAATATCTCTACTTTCATCATTACTAAGGGGTTTTAAAAAGCCTGTTCCATTTTGAGAGAGATCTATAGTACCTATTTTGTATTTAGAGTTTAACTTGTAACTATCGCTTAATTTTTTTACTGCTTTTAATTTGATGAGATGATTTATGAGCGGCTGAAAATCAAGCGGAATTTCACTCGATTTCAAACCACTATTTAGTTGTGATAAAAACTCTTTCAACTATCCAACTGCTCCAGAGCTTTTTCATATAAAGATGGATCCAGACCATACTTTTCTATGAGGTTTATAGAATTTTTCTTTTGATCTTCTTGTAAAATACCAAAAATATTTGCAGAATTTTTTACTACATGTAGAGCTTGTGCATACTCTTGTATGTGTTGGTCTGCTTGTTGCGGAGCATTTGAAAATTGTATGGATTCTATCAGTTCACTCTCTAAATTCCATTTTTCAAATATTTTGGCTGTGATCTCTTCGCTGTCAAAGCCTACCATCTCTTTTTCTGTTTGTGCTAGTTTTTCTAGATTCTGTTCTTCTTTCAGGGCATTTTGAAACTCATCAACTAGGTTTTGTTCGATCAATTCATGTGCAATGATAATCTTTCCAACTTCCATCAAAAATGATGCAGGCTGAAGAATATCTAGCATAGACCTGTTGACCTTAGAGTACCACCTAAGCATGATAGCATTTTGAATGGTGCTTATTTTTAAAAAACTACTATTGTCTATATTGTAAGGAGATAGGTCAATCTTGATATTGTCTTTAATTGCACTTGAGAGAGCAAAGCCTCTAATTGTTGCCATACCAAAAAGAGATATAGCGTTGCCGATACTTTTGATCTCTTTGCTGAAACCATATAGTGGTGAGTTAGCAGATTTTAGTATATTTGCAGTAAGCATAGGATCTCCCTCTACTACCTTGACCAAATCCCTCATAGAACTGTTTTTATCTGTTGATATTCTTTGTATTTTGATAACTGTGTCATCAAGAGGCGGAAGTGATTTTATCTTTTTGATTATATTGCTGTTCATGCCTTTACCTTTTTATATGATTATGATTAGATATTTTAC
>JALVAU010000116.1 GCA_027011025.1 Campylobacteraceae bacterium
AAGTGTTCCATTGCAATGCTCTTCTATGATAGTCTTTGACATGTAGAGTCCCAAGCCTGTCCCATCTTTCTTTGTTTTTGTTGAAAAGTATGGATCAAATATCTTTGGTAGTATATCTTTTGGTACTCCTCCTGCATTATCACTCACTTCTAGTATGAGTTTATTATCTTGTTTATATGTCTTTATCTGTATGAATGGATTTTCTATCTTTTTTTCTAGCAGTATATCTTCTGCATTTTTTATCAAATTCATAACTACTTGTTTTAACTCATTTGGGTATGAGTTAAATCTATCATCTAAATTTAACTCTTTTATTATCTCTATGTTTTTATTTATGATTGATGTCTCTATGATAACCAATACACTCTGTATTATTTCGTTGTAACTTGTCTCTTTTTTCTCTTTGTTTGATTTAAAGAAGTCTCTAAAATCGTCTATGGTTGAGCTTAAGTGTTGTGAATAGTTTGATATTTTGCTTGATAACTCTATAGCCATATCTTTATCTAGTCTGTTTAGCTGTGCTTTTAGATTTATTGCTCCGCTTGTGGCAGATATGGCTGTTAATGGTTGTCTCCATTGATGGGCTATCATACTGATCATCTCTCCCATTTGGGCTAGGCGGGATTGGTGCAGGAGTTGTTGGTCTTTCTGCTTCAATTCACTCAAATCCATAACAGTAGCTATTCTTACCTTTTTACCACCTCTTACTATATTTCTAGCGCTTAAAAGTGTATATATAGGAGAGCCATCCTTTTTGATGAGTTTCAACTCGTATGGTGCAGCAATCTCTTTTTGAGACTCAAAATAGACTTTTTCCAGCTCATCTTTATCTACAAATTTAAGTACGCAAGTTCCAATTATTTCAGCCTTATCATCAAAACCAAACATCTTTACTCCGGATTGATTGATATCAACGATATTTTTATTCTCATCTAATAGTATTATCATCTCCATAGTTACATCTAGGATTTGTTGAAAATTTTCAACAGACTCTTTGAGTTCTTGATTTTGAATTTGTAGTTTTTTGGTTGCTAATTTTACCTTTAAATCAAGAGTTCTGTTTAACTCTTTTAGCTTCTCTTCCGCTTCTATTCTATCTTCTATCTGTTTTGAAAGATTTTTATTGTATTTGCTTAGACTTTTATTTCTGTAGATAAAAACAAGGATTAAGATAAATACAATAGCCAATATTTTGAAAACCAAGGAGTAATCTGTACTTTTTATAAACTCTTTTTTGGTCCATCTCTCATAGATGATATTTTTGGTTTTGTTTGATATCGTATCTAGTGCTTTATCTAAAATATTTAGTAGCTCCACATCATCTTTTCTAACAGCAATACTAAGATTGTATCTCATCTTGGTATATCCTGCTATCTGTAGATTTTTTAATTTATATCTATTTTTATAGTAAGATAAAACAGGTAAAGTTGCTATCGTAAAGTAAACATCCCCATTTGATACAGCCTCAAATGCCTCTTTGTATCCTTTAGTCTCTTTGATCCTTATATTAGGATACATATTTTTCAATTTAGCTATAAGGCCGGAACCCTTTTTTCTTGACATTGTTTTATCTATTATAGATTTAAGACTTTCAACTAGTGGTTGATCATCTTTGGTTATTATGGCTAAATCATAACTAAGATAAGGTCTTGTAAAGTTAGCGTACTCTCTTCTTTTTGCAGTGCTTATGGCTGAGGGTAGTATGTCGCAAATTCTTTTCTTCAAAAATTCTTGTGATTGCAACCATGATTTTGTATCTATATAGTTTATATCCAAGTGAAGCCTGTCTGCAACTATACCTAAGGTGTCAATAGATATACCTTTTGGCTCTGTATTTTCTCTAAACTCTATGGGTTCCCAATTTGGATTTGTGCATACATTGATAGTTTTTTTCTTTTTTATATAAGCAATATCCTTAGAGTTAAAAGCCCCTTTATTTTGATAATTTTTAAGAATAAATTTATCTAGATCTATTTTTTCCTTAGCTAATCCCATAAAATTATATATGTCATATATTCTTTGAATTTTGCTTTTCTTTATTTCACCGAAATTTTTAATTCCATAATATGCCAGTTTTCTTAAAGTAAGTGCTTCATAAAAGAGTGCATTTCTACTTTTATGCTGGGTGTTGTAGCCCTTTTTTTGTATGATATCTATGGCTTCACTGATATGGCTAAAGGCATAAACCCACCCTTTTATGGAAGCATCTCTGAAATTTTTAACTAGCTTTGGGTGGTCTTTGAGCTCTTTGTTTGAAGTAAAAATCAACTCATCATAAAAATCAAAACCATAATCTTTTGGATCCCATATATTGTAATCTAGTCCTAAAGCTTTTAGTGTATATACTTCATCTGAGACATAACAAGAGAATATATCTACCTTCTTATTGATGAGATCATAGATATTAAAGCTGTTTTTAACTTTTATCATATCACTAAATTTAATATTATTAGCCAAAAACATAGACAAAAAAGATGCGCTATTTGCAGCATTACTGCTGATCATAATGCGTTTGTTTTTAAAATCACTAACAGACTTGATACCAGAAGATTTAAGAGAGACTAAAACATGGGGAGATGATTGTAAAATTGCTGCTAGCAGTACTATATCTTTCCCTTTAGACTTATTTAATATCAGTGTGGGATATCCTATCCCAAAAGTGGATTTGTTACTTAATACATCTTGGAGGATATTTGTATTTTTACCCAACTCTTTTATGTCTACCTCAAGCCCCGCTTCTTTATAGAAACCCTTCTCTTTAGCTATATAAAAGCCTGCAAATTCAAATTGATTTTTCCAATTTAACTGAATACTAACTTTTTGCAACTTCTCTTGTGAAAAGAGTGAACTTGTCAATATGTAAAATAAAAAAACTACAAATATACCTCTGCTCATCACTCTCCTATCTCCACCCTAAACACTGCTCCTACATCACTATTGCTTACACTAAGTGTTCCATTGCAATGCTCTTCTATGATAGTCTTTGACATGTAGAGTCCCAAGCCTGTCCCATCTTTCTTTGTTTTTGTTGAAAAGTATGGATCAAATATCTTTGGTAGTATATCTTTTGGTACT
>JALVAU010000117.1 GCA_027011025.1 Campylobacteraceae bacterium
TGAGTGATGTTTTGTCAAGTAGTTTTCTTTAGTCCTATTGACTAAAGTTTATTTAGTCAATAGATAATTCATGATTAAAGTATATATTATGATTTGCTAAAAGATTTTTTGCTACTAGCTCAGATACAAGTTTATACTCAAACAATGAACCTCCTAGTGCTATTTTTTGAGAACCTAAGGTCTCTTTATGCGCATCTGCCATATCTGAAATAAAATATGCAAAACTCTCTATGATACCATAGCTAAGTGTCATATCATCACACCCTGCTAATTTAAAACTCATAGCACTTCTTAAAAACCTATATGGATCAAAATCAGAGTGTATTTTATCTTCATTTTGAAGTTTCATATCAATTCTTACCCCTTTTTGTCCTCCAAAATCTTCAGCTTTTTCTATAAGTATCTCACCCGCATCTTGAAAATTATCACTAAAACCGACTATCAAAGATACAAAACTTATATAATTAAAAAAGTTATTTGACAATCTCTTGGGAATTTTGGCTCTATGTAAAAAACCATACAATTTAGGAAAAGTATTTTGGTACTTTTCTATAAGTTTTTCTCCATTTTCATCCATCCTTTTTATCGTTGAAAATATATCTCTAAGAGATGAAAATACCGGAAATTCCACTAAGGAGAGCATACCTTTATCACTATCGTGATACATCACCTTATCATCATATCTCTTTGAGAAGTAAAAACAACTACTTTTAAAATCAAAAAGTTCTCTCTCTTTTAAAATAGACACAAATTTTCTTATACTGTTATCTTTAAACTTATCTAAGTCCTTCTTGAGATCATCGCTTGCATATTCATCACCTTTTACGATAAGGATTTCACCATTTTCCAAAAGAGTAACTTCAATATCTGGAATTTTTGGTATTTTTACATCATAATCTAAAAAATTATCATATTTTTTAGCATCACTGCTTTTCCCTATAAATTCAACTCCACTACTAAACAATTCTTCACAAATAAGCTGTAACAAAACAGTGTTTGGCATCCTTATTTTTACCCTGTTCTTAGGAAGTATCTCTTTTGTTTCATATACCATATTTACTTTTGCCCGCATTATTGGTTTCTCTAGTGTCATAAGGGTTTGCAACTCTTCTTGGGTGATATTTACCATTTTTTGAACTAGAGATATGTCAGTAGGTATCACTTCAAAATCATCAATGCCTTTCATATTCTCTTTGTTTATCTCAAAAAACAGAAAAATTCCATTTGGAGTTTTTATCTTTATCTTTTTACCATTTTTTATAAAATTTGCGACTTTTTTATATATATTTATATAGTCACTGCTACTGTTTGCCACTGTCGCTGAGTCTCTATCTTCAAAAGTAAGTGAAGTTACATTGTAATTTATAAATCCAACTTCATTGGGAGGAAACGGGTGGCTATAATAGAATGATTCTCTATCTTTTGCACACTCTATGGCATTTTTAGTAAATGGCAAAGAGATGGCAGTATTTTTTATATTTATCTCTTTGCCCACAATGCTATCTGTTATTTTAGCATTGGAAGATTTTAAAAATAGAGATAGTGGTAACATAGAGGAGAGATGATCTGCAAATTCATGTTGTCTTTGCTCATCCTCATCAATATACAATTTTACAAATTTATCCTCTTTTCTTAGCTTGTATTTTACACCAAACTCTTCACAAATCACCTTTAAAAAACTTTCCAATACTAAATTTTTTGATATATATTCAAAATCATACAATAAAATCATATTAACCACCTAATACTGTGCACAAGCAATATCAGCTACATCTTGTATATCTATCTCTTTTTTTACGCTATAGGTAAATCCCAACTCATTTATCTGTTTCAAGAATATTTTTTCCATTAATCTACTGCCTTCTTTTACTGCATTGGTCATTTTTAGTGTAGTTTTATCTACTACCTCTGGGATTATACCTATGATTTTAGTCGGCGGTCTATCACCTACCATATCCATCATAGTTAAAGTTTGTAGCATCTCCACTTCATGAGCACTTCCTTGAAATGATATACTTTCGGGTACATTTTCAAAATCAAAAAAGTAAACATCTCCGATTTTACCATCATTTGCATCGACACAATCAAAAACAATCAAATAGTCATAACTGCTTATGATTGGTATCAATCTTTCTGCAAGCGTACCACCATCTATAAAATCAAGCTGGTGCTCTTTTGAAGTAAACTCATATTTCTCTTCCAAAAGATGACAAAGATGAACTCCGACACCTTCGTCGGAGAACATCACATTGCCGATACCTAGAGCTAAAATTTTCATAATTATTTCTCAGACTCCGGTATTTCCCATTTATATCCACTCACGATAGAATCTATCGTACCCTCTTTTCCATATATGGCATTAAAGACTGACATGTAAACATGTGCAATGATAAATACTATAATTCCCCATGTTAATACATGGTGAATCTCTCTTACACTTGCAAGTCCGCCAAACATCACTTCAAGGTAAGTTAAGGGCGTATTTAGAAAAGCCAAAAAGCTATCATGATAAACATGCATATACAAAATAAGTCCTGTTATGATTAAAAATGTCAACATAAGATATAGTGCCAAGTATGCCACAAGTTGTAAAACATTGTATGCTCCACTCAACACAGGATGCTTTGAAATCAACAGATAGTATCCAATTTGCTTCATCCATTTCTTTACACTAAAAAGGTCTTTAAAGGATCGCATTTCATCTCTATCTGATTTTACAAAGAAAAAATAGTACATTTTTCCTATAAACATAGATATCATAATAAACCCTGCTATCTCATGAAAAGTTCTTCCTTTGGCATACAAAAATCCAGTAGGATTTGGATCAACTTCCGGTGATAAAAACGGATAAGCTATATAGAATCCGCTAATAATTAAGAAGATGATAGAAAAAAATCTTATCCAATGATGCCATCTGTAAAATGGTGAGAACTCTGTATGTCTTTTAACAAATAAATCTTTAAATTTTCCCATAATTGCTCCTTAACAAAAACAACTTAAATCCACTTTGTATTGGCTTAATTCATTGCCCTTCGTATCCATCATATGTACAGCACATGCAATACATGGATCAAACGAGTGAATAACCCTGATGATTTCAAGTGGTTGTGAAAGGTCCTCTATCTTTAGACCTACAAGTGACTCTTCATAAGGTCCTCTAGCGCCTTTTGAATCTTTAGGACCGGCATTCCAAGTAGAAGGAACAACAGCTTGCCAGTTTTCAATAACACCATTTTTGATTCTTGTCCAGTGACTTAATATCCCTCTTGGTGCATTTCCTAAGAATCTACCTTTATACTCTTTGTTTTTATCTATCTGATAACTTGTATAAGTCGAATCATCAACTTTTAAATTTGAAATTAGAGAATTGAATGCTTCAAGTCCATTGTCAGCTACAATTTTAGCTTCTATCATACGAGCAGCTGTCCTTCCAAGTGTTGAAAATACTGCTTTTAGCGGAAGTCCTGTATCTTTTAGAAATTGATCTACAACTTTAGTTACTTTCTTATTTCCTTTTGCATAATTTATAACTATGTTTGACAAAGGACCAACTTGCATCGGTTTTCCATTATATCTTGGAGACTTTATCCAAGAGTATTTGCCCTCAACTTGCAATACTTTTGTATCCTCCATTTCACCTTTTCCATTTTGTGTTTGAGCATCTTTAAATCCGGTATATTTTGGATTTGTTTTTCCATCATAAGGGTGTAGGGGTTCATTATCAACATACCAAGAGTGAGTTGCTTCTTCTGTTATTTTGTCTTCATCAATCTCAAAAACTTTCGATATATCACCATTTAAGATGATGCCGCTGTCAAATAAGTACTCACTGCCATTGACCAAGAACTCTTTGGATGTCATGAGATTTGCTGTTCCTAAGCCCGCATTTACACTAGCTTCACCTGCATATGCCTTTCCTGCCATAACAAGGTCTGGATAATACGCACGATTTACAAAATCTGCCATCTCTTTAAATTTTGTTAAAAACTCACCGAGGCGTGCAGGATCTTGAAGATCCATAATACAGGTAACTCCACCGACTGTAAGACTTTGAGGATGAGGCTGTTTACCACCGAATATCGCCATCATTTGAGCAGCAATTCTTTGCATTTCAAGAGCTTTTAAATAGTGTGAAAGGGCTATAAGATTTTGCTCAGGAGTAAATCTATAAGTTTTATGTCCCCAATAGGCATTTGCAAATGGTCCTAAATTTCCTTTTTTGACAAATGCGGCTACCTTTTTTTGAGTTTCCACCAAATCATCAGCTCCACATGCCATAGGATTTGAACTATATTTAAACGCTTCATCTGCTGCTTTATGAGGATCTGCTTTTAAGGCAGAAACAACATCTACCCAATCAAGTCCATGAAGATGATAAAAATGAACAGGGTGATCATGCAGATAAAGTGCCATATTCATCAAGCTTCTTACTAATTTAGCATTTAGGGGAGGATTAATACCTAGTGCATCTTCAACCGCCATGATACCTGCTCTATAGTGAGAATATGTACAAACCCCACAAATCCTTTGTGTAAAAAAACCAGCATCTCTTGGATCTCTTCCTTTTAATATGGTCTCTATTCCTCTCCATAGCGTTGATGAAGAGTATGCTTCTTTTACGACATTATTATCATCAACAACCACTTCTATTCTTAAATGCCCCTCTATTCTTGTTATTGGATCTACCACTATTCTTTTTGACATTTACCTACTCCTTTGGTTTTTTAATTACAGAAATAGCCGCATGAGCTGCGATTCCGAGTGCTGTGACTGTTAGTATTGTTGCACCAATTTTATCTGCTGTTGCATCAGCTCCAAGACCCCTAAAAACACTATGATATAGTCTATCCGCCAAAGGTGATTCAAAAGGACCCATCTTATCCCAAAAATCCGGCTCACTACAACCGATACAGCCATGACCGGCTTGAACTGGCCAAGAAGTATGTTGATTAAACCTCTCTCTTGAGCAATTATTAAATGTATATGGACCCTTACAACCAACTTTATAAAGGCAATATCCCTTTTTTGCTCCCTCATCACCAAACTCTTGCACAAATTCACCGGCATCAAAATGTCCTCTTCTCTCACATTGGTCATGAATCCTTTTGCCATAAGCCCATTTTGGACGATTATAAGCATCAAGTGCAGGAAGTGTGCCAAATAGTATGTATTGCAAAACATTTCCTACTATATTTTTTTCACTTGGTGGACAGCCCGGTACATTTATAACAGGCTTTTGAGTAACTTTGTGAAGTGGTTGAGCATTTGTAGGGTTTGGTGCAGCTGCTTGAACACCGCCAAAGCTCGAACATGTTCCAATAGCAAATATAGCAAGTGCATTATCTGCTGCTTCTTTTGCATGTGATTCTCCCGTTTGCCCTTTTGGACCGACTGTCAAATAGAAACTACTCTCTCCTGAAGGAATACCACCTTCAACCATCAAAACATATCTTCCCTTGTACTTTTTAATCGAGCTTTCGAGTGTTTCTTCTGCCTGCCAACCAGCAGCTGCCATTAGTGTCTCATGATACTCTAGCGATATATAATCAAATATAAGACTATCTATCGTTGGTGCATCACTTCTTAATAAGCTCTCACTACAACCTGTACACTCAGCCATATGTAACCAAATAACAGGAAGTCTGTCAGTCAACTCTGCAGCTTGTGCCATTAATGGTGTAAAAGATGCCGGCAACGCAAGTAGTGCTGTCATGCTTGCTGCCCACTTCATAAAATCTCTTCTTGAGAAACCATGCTCTTCTAGTAAGGATGCGATTGATTTTCCATCATCTTTCATCCTTGGAAACTTTGAAAGCTTACCTAGTCTATCGCTTAAACTTTGGTACAATTTTTCCTGCTCCATACAACTCTCCTATTTTTATATCAATAGATTTTAATCAATCCATAGATAAATGAATGTTTATTTACTGATACAATTAAAGCATAATTATTCTTAAATTAAAATGAATATTCATTCTATGAATAATAATTCATTGAATTGGGTAAAAATGTAACAATATTGGAAATAAGAGTTTTAACAGAATATAAATATGTAACTTTTTTATTGTGTAGTGCAGACAGAACAGATATCAAAGCTTTTAAAAACAAAATCTGCTTTTTCAATACTGTCCAAACCTATGATTGCTTTTTGTGCAATAGAAGGCTTTTTTGGACTCCCATTTCCTAGATTCCAAACAGTTGGAGGAATAATATCAAACTTTGTGATTTTTCCATCTTCAACAAAAATTTTATGTATGAGCGTTCCTCTTGCTGCCTCTACTACTCCTATGCCTTGCGAAGTAATATTTTTTGGTAAAAATTTTGGAGTCTTTAAGGATTTTTCTTTGATATCTATATTTTCAAGTAAAAAACTAGATCTCTTAAGTAAAATTGCGATCTCTTTTACCCTTGCAACAATCCTTGATATAACAGAATCCGAACATCTCCTATGACAATCTCGAATCAGAGGGTCTTTGCTTATCATGAGTCTTGCCAATGGTCCTACTTCATAAAAGTCATCTTTATAAACTGCACTTTTTGAGTAGGTAAATCCTTTTTTATTATCCTTAAAAAAACTATTTTCAAGACTCTCTTTCGCAAATTTTATATTTGCATTAAAAACTCTAGTCTTTATAGCTTTGAGTGGCTTAGCAATATTCATATAACTTCCAAACGATATAAACCTATCATAACTTTTGCCTATGGCATTAAATTCCAACTCTTTCATAATCGTTACAGAAGTATCCAAAGTTAAATCAAAATTCATCAAATCAGACATAGACTCTATCTGTAAAAACTCATCTATATCGCATCCATATAGCCTCTCTTCGCAAAATTCTTGCACACTAAAAAGAAGATTTTTAGCATTTGTTATATCACTTTGCAAAGGATCACAGGTTACACCTCCACTCATCAGATAAGAGCCATGTGGCCATTGTCCTGAAAATATAGAACCCATCTTTAAAATATTTGTGATGGCACTTTGTGCTTCAAACCACTCTCTATCTTTAAAAGGCTCTGTATTGACAAATTTGCCTTGGTTGATTTTAAAAAGTTCCGGAAGTATTAAAAAATAGAACCATTTTATATGATTTTGTATCTTCTCTGCATTTAAAACAAGCTCTCTTATATATTTTGCTTTATCTGTTAGTTGCAACTCTATACCTATGTTTTTATAACTATCTTCTATAGCATTTATAGTAGCAGTGACATGCGAATGTGAGCAGATACCGCAAACTCTTGGTGTTATCATCAAAGAATCCAGCATATGTTTATCTTTTAAAATATCCTCTATGGCTCTATAATTTAAAAACTTTATCTTTGCATAAGATATCTTTTTATTTTGCCACTCTAACTCAAGTGTTGCTTCACCTTCTATTCGCTCTACTATCTCTTTAGTTATTTTCATTGTAGCCCTCTATGAGTTTTTTCTCTAACCTGTCTATTTTAAAGCTTTTAGCGATACCCGTAACTGTGTAATATGCTCTTTTACTTATGCCATAAGGTGCTAAAGGCAAGGACATGAGAGTTTTTGTTTCATATACATTATCTCTTGGAAAATCAGGCTCCGTACAGCCAAGACATGGTGAGCCTGCTCTAGTCTTGGAACTCACTTCATTCCATAATATTTTATTGCAGTTTGCATGTGTCATCGGACCCCTGCAACCTTGTTCGTAAAACAGACAACCCTCTTTTTCTCCAAAATTTTTTGTATCTATTTTCCATTCAAAGTACTCATTTCTCAAACATCCGTGATGGACTAGATATGAAAACTCCTCTTTTGGTCTTAGATACTCATCAAGTAGCACCGTATTTCCATCTTTTAGCATAAAAAGAGTGTCAACTAACCATTTTGGATGAAGAGGACATCCTGGAATGTTTATAACTTTTTTATTTTTATCCCAATATCCACCCTCTTCTTCTGCTCTAAAAAGTGCTCCTGTTATATTTTGTTTGTCTCTTTGAGCAAAAATCCCTCCAAAACTTGCACAAGATCCTGCACAAATAATATACTCTACTCTCTTGGATAAATTCTCTATCAACTCTTCAAAAGAGTGACCACCTCTATCAATATAGTCTCTAACCTTTGTAAAAGACCCCTCAACAATCAAATAATCAAATCTTTGAGTGCTTTTTAAGATGGAATCCAAACTATAATCACTCAAAAGTAGCGGATGATAGACGATATCAAAATTTTTAGCAAAATTTTTCATACCCGGATAGTTAAAAAAAGAGTGTGAATCTCCATTGCAAGTGATGCCTTGTATCCAAACGATAGTTTTTTTGCTATGAAAAGTTGACATATTTACACCTCTTTTTTTTATTTTACCACAATTTTGACCATTTTTGGTAAGCACTTACTCCATCTCAAGCCTCATAAGATACATATCTTCACCATCAACCGTCTCTATGTCATAACTTTTGCAAGTGGGACATGAAAATTCATTCTCTTTTAGGGTAAACTCTTTTTTACAAACATTGCAGTAAATCACAACATCTTGTATATGCATCACAAACTCTGCTTCTTCGCAGATAGTCTTCTCTTTGAAAGTATCAAATGCGGTTTGTAGCAAATCGGGCTCTACCCCGCTTAATTTTCCTATCTTTACTTCTACTTTTGTTATCTTTTCTGCACTCTCTTTTTTTGCATTCTCCTCACACAAATCCAAAAGTGAAGTAACTATCGAATACTCATGCATCAGCAAATCCTCGGTAATAGTTCACCTTTTGGCGGTTCAAGATACCTAGAACTTCCCCATGGAGTATTGAGTATGACTTTTTGTCTGTAAGAGTCGGTTACTTTTCCTATATATGAAGCTTTTTGTGTCTCTTTAAAACCTTTTAGTATATCCAAAGTCTTCTTCTCATCTCCCTCTTGCACACAAATTGCCATAGTTCCCTCATTTGCAAACTCATAAGGCTCAAATCCTAGCATCTCACAGATACCCTTTACCTCATCTGCAACGGGAATTTTATCTTCATCCACCTCTATACAAACATCCGAAGTCTCTGCCCATTCATTTAAAACAGCACTCAAACCACCTCTTGTCGCATCTCTTAGTGATTTTATTTTGACACCACCTTTTATGAGGGCTTCAACCATAGGCCAAAGTGTAGCGCAATCAGTTTTAAGCTCAAGCTCAAGCTCAATATCTTCTCTTTTAGCCAAGATGCATGCTCCGTGATTTCCAACTTCATTGGATATGATGATAGAGTCTCCACTCTTTAAATTGTGTGCTGAAATACCCTCTTTTAAAACCTCGCCGATTCCTGAAGTGTTTATAAAAAGACCGTCCACACTGCCTTTTGGCACCACTTTTGTATCTCCTGCCACTATCAAGGCTTTGCTAACTTTCAACTCTTTTGCCATACTTTTAACTATAATCTCCAAATCTTCATACAAAAAACCCTCTTCAATCATAAATGAACAGGTAAGATAAAGAGGTTTTGCACCCATCATAGATATGTCATTTACAGTTCCTGCTATGGCAAGTTTGCCTATATTTCCTCCATTAAAAAAAATAGGGCTGACCGTAAACGAATCTGTAGTAAAGGCTATTTTTTTGGAATTTAGAGACAAAACTGCTGCATCTTCCATCTTTAAAAGAGTTTGATTATCAAAATATCTAAAAAAAAGCTCTTTTATCAGACTGCTTGTCTCTTCTCCACCGCCACCTTGTGAAAGCGTTACTCTTTTTTTATTCATAATTTTCCTTTAAATGTTTATGGTAGTGTGAATGAGAGAAATCCTTGTGCTTATGTCTATGCTTATGGATCAGATTTGCCTCTATGAGCATATCAAAATCCTTCAACAACTCCTCTATATCACCATCATATATCTTCTTATGCTTATCATTTATAACGATCGCTCTATCACTCACTTCATAAGCCAATGAGAGATCATGTGTAGCTATAACTACACTCTTATCAAGCTCCAACATCATATCTATAAACCAACCTGTTGTACGAGGGTCCATAGAGGCTGTCGGCTCATCCAAAAAGAGGATTTGGGGCTCATATACCAATATGGAAGCCAATATAACTTTTTGCTTTTCACCACCACTTAGGTTAAGAGGATTTTTGTTTAAAAGCTCTGTTAAACCAAACTCTTTTGCTATCTTTGTCACTCTTTTATCTACATCTTCAAAATCAAACTCTCTGAGACTAAAAGCTATCTCATCATATACAGTAGGGTTAAAAATCATACTTTGAGGGTCTTGAAACAGTATGCCTACTCTTTTTCTAAACTCCTTGCCAACACTCTTTTTGCTAATCTTCACACCATCCATAAGATACTCGCCTTTTTTTGGAAAGTATAGACCTGCCAAGAGTCTTAATATAGTCGATTTGCCACTTCCGTTGTTGCCAAGCAAAACAACTTTTTCATCTTTTGAGATTTTAAAACTGATATCTTCTAAAACTCTTTTATCTTCATAAGAGAAGCTTACATCTCTAAACTCAATCAAAAAATCCCCTTGCCCTCATCGCTATTGTC
>JALVAU010000118.1 GCA_027011025.1 Campylobacteraceae bacterium
TTCTTTCACTGATTTTTCTAGCCATGATATCACTTCTTTGTTTAGTTTTTGTACTATTTTATTGTATGCTTTTATAGCTCCTAGAGCATCTACACTTTTACAAACCTGTCTATATGAGAAATCTTTGGAGTCTATCAAGTTTGATGTTTTATAATCTATCAAATAGAGTCTAAAATCAAACTTCACATCTGCCCTGTTTTTATACACATTTTGAACAGCACTCACTATCTCACCCTCTAAAACATAGTCTGTTTTGGATTTTGAGTATCCACTAAATACACTTTTAAAAAAATCTCTCTTATATATTGCATTTACAAGTTCTTGTTCAAGCATATCTGTAAAACTTTGACTCCATGCGGAGTATAGATAGGAATTAGTTGCAAAAGACTCTCTTTTATACCAAATTTTCTCACCTATAAGATTTGTCGGTGTTTTAAAATGAACTACTTTTAGTACTTTATCAACCTTAAAATTTGCCAACTTGACATTTCCGCTATCAAGACTGTACCTAGTGATAGGCTTTCCTATCTCTTTGATAGAACACCCCGATATAAAAGCTACCATCAAAATAGCTGCTAAAATTTTACTCATCACCTTCTCCCGGTCCAGGAATTTTTTGTGTACTTTTATAGAGTATATCGCTTGGGCTGTTTTTGAGCTCCAAGACAGTCTCATTTAATTGTATCAACAATATTTTAAGCCTCATCACTGTTTCATTAAGAATTTGCATATTTTTGGCAACTATATCTGCAAAACTAAACTCTCCATTTGCTAACTCTTTTTGCATATTATCAAAAAATATCTTTGTTGAATCACTAGCTGCTCCGGCTCGCTCTCCCATATCTCCCAACTTTTCAAAAGATGGAATCAAAATATCTTCAAACCTCTTTGTATGCTCCAAAAAATCCTTGCCGTCACCGGAAAAACTCTTTATGCTTTGAGTGATAATATCTAAATCTTTTTGAATACCGAGTTTTAATTTGGATATTTTATCAAACATCTCTATAATTTTATTTTTATTTTTATCTAAATATCTTGTAGTGCTGGATAGATTTGCAAGAGTGGCATTAAAATTATCTATATTTTTATCATTAAGAACCAACTCTACTTTTTTTAAAATAGAATTTAACCTTATACTTATTATCTCTCCATTATCAAAAAGTGTTGAGATGGTAGATTTTTTTGATTTTATAGTCTCTATTTTTCCATCTTTATTGTTTATTAAAGCAGAATTTTTACTTCCGCCTTTTAACTCTATATATTTTAAGCCTGTAATTCCTTGTGTACCAAGAGTTGCATAAGTGTCTTCTTTTATGGGTGTTCCTTTTTTTATCTCAAGCAATACCTCTACCTCTTCACTATTTTTTTTATTAATGGCTATTTTTCTCACCCTTCCTACATCTACTCCTCTGTATTTTATGGGTGATTCAACACTAAGACCAGAAACGGATTCCCTAAAGTATGTATGGTAATAATCATGCTCTACCCTCTCATTTCCATATTTTTCCAACCAATACAAAAACGACAAAAGAGCAAGAGTGAGAACAACAACAAATGAACCCACTAAAATATAACTCAATCTTTTTTCCATAATCTTTTTCCTTACTTTAGTTTTAAAAATTCTCTAATTGCATAATGTTTTTCTTTTTTTGCCTCTTTTAATGTTCCGTTAAAAAGTATCTTTTTGTCAAACAGTATGCAAAATCTATCCAAAACATGCTCTATAGTATGCAAATCATGCGTAACAATTACTACCGTTAACTTCAGAAGGGCTGCCAACTCTTTTATGAGCCTATCAAAATTTTCAGCCCCTACGGGATCTAATCCACTTGTAGGCTCATCTAAAAAAAGTATTTTTGGATCCATAGCCAATGCTCTTGCTAGTGCTACTCTTTTTTTCATCCCACCGCTAAGCTCACTAGGGAAAAGATAGGTAGCCTCTTTTTTTAATCCAGACATTTTTAGTTTACTCAAAGCTATATCTTCTATCAAATCTTTTGGTAAATTTGTATATTCTACCAAAGGTATAGAGACATTTTCCAAAACATTTAAAGATGAATAGAGTGCGCCAAATTGAAACAGAACAGACCAATTTTTTCTTAGTTCAACTATTTTATCATTTGATGCCTTTTTTATATCCTCTCCTAAAACCTCTATTTTACCTGATTTAAACTTTTGGAGCATGATAATTTCACGCAAAAGCGTAGTTTTGCCAGAGCCACTTCCTCCTAATATGCCATAAATTTCACCCTCTTTAATCTCCAAAGAGATTCTGTCATGGATAGTTTTTTTTCCAAATTTAGTCACTATATTTTCTATCTTTATGATAGTTTTACTCATATACCTATCTCCGTTAAAACAACCGAAATAAGTGCATTACAAGCTATCACCCAAAATATTGCATTTACAACACTAATCGTTGTGTATCGACCTATACTCTCTGTACTACCGGTGACCTGAAAACCTCTAAAACACCCTATTGTTGCAATAAGCAATCCGAAAAATGGTGCTTTAAAGAGACCTATCAATATATGTTTCACCTCTACAACATCTCTACCTCTTAATATAAACTCCGAATAAGATATACCTAAATTTGATTTTGCTACTATCATTCCGCCAAAAACGCCTACTATGTCAGCAAAAAACACTATCAAAGGCATTGCGATAATAAGAGCAAAAATACGAGGCAAAACAAGGAATAAAATAGGCTCAAAACCCATAGAGCGCATAGCATCTATCTCTTCAGTTATCTTCATTGTTCCAATTTCAGCCGTATAAGAAGAGGCGCTTCTACCCGCTATAACAATTGCTGCTACCAAAGGGGCTAGCTCTCTAAACATAGATATAGATACCATATCAACTATAAAAATATTAGCGCCGAATTTTGCCAACTGTTCTGCGCCCTGATAAGCGATAACAAGCCCAACCAAAAAAGAGGCAAGAGCAACTATTGGAAGAGCTTTAGCGCCTGATTTTTCCAAGTGGACAGCTGTAGCTCTATATCTAAACTGCCATGGTTTTATGATGGCTCTAAGAAACTGTAATACACACTCCCCTAAAAA
>JALVAU010000119.1 GCA_027011025.1 Campylobacteraceae bacterium
TTTTCAAGCATCATAGTACTTCTAGCCATAAATACATCCAAAAAACAGACAAATGAAATCATCAATGAGATGATTGATAGCAATATACAATCAAACAAGGATTTTCTAACGAGTGCAATTTTGGCAAATGACAACTGGGCTCTATTCAAGTTTTTAAAATCATTTTCTAAAAACAGAGCCATAAAAGATGCGGGGATAGTTGATATAAATTTTATTGTTTTGGCTCATACAGACACAAAAAAACACCGGGTTGGAACCATCTTAGATGATAAAAGCAAACACACTGTTCTGCCATTTAAGAAAGATGGGGTATTGCTTGGATATTTTGTTTTAGATATAGAAAAGAATTCGATTAAAAATATGATAGAGAAGAGCTTTTCGACTAATTTTTTTATAATGGTTTTTGCTGCTATATTCTCTTTTCTTTTTGCTATTTATTTTATGAAAAACTTACTTGATAGACTGGATATATTAAAAGAAAATGCGCAGGCAATTTCACAAAAAAGATGGAGCGACATAAAAGAGATACAAAGTGTTGAAAACGATGAAATCACAGATTTGGTAAAGACAACAACTTACTTAATGAAAGAGATACAAGACTCTGTCGAAAAAGAGGAACAATTAAAAAGGTTTTATCAACAGATTCTAGCATCAGTTGATATTTTTATCATTATATGTGATGAAAATCTAAATATTATGTACCAAAATGATCATCCAATGAGTAAACTGTTGCTCAAAGATGGGAAATTTAAAAGCCCATATGTAAAAGATTTGATAAAATGCTATCAAAACAACTCTTGTACATTTTGTAAACAAAAAATCACAGATGAGATGGGCGAAGACCTCTCTTTATATTACCAGATAAGATTAGTAAACGAGTACCTTGTCATATCTTTTTCAGACATCACCCAGCTCTCAAAACTTGAAGAAAATGAGAAAATTTTACACTCCTTGAAAACTTTAGGGGAGATAAGCTCGCTCTTTGCACATGAAATCAAAAATCTCTTACAGCCTTTGAAATTACTACTACAAGACGGCGAAGATATAGATAGTGAGGATTTACAAATCATCAACAATACACTCAACAGAATGGATGCCCAAGTCATAGACTTTTTATCCTTAGGAAAGCCTATAGATAAAAAAGGTGCCACAATTTTGGATGTAAAAAATTCACTTGAAGATTTAATCAAAATAGTAAAACCGAAATTAAAAAGTAAAAATATAAAACTAACATATAGTATCGAAAAAGATTTGAAAGTCAATATAAGCCAGAGTTCATTTGAAATGATCTTTATGAATTTGATAAACAACTCCACAGAAGCCATTAGAGACAATGGTCAAATAGATATACAATGGCATAAAAAAGATGAAAAGATGTCCATCTTAAAAATCTCAGACAATGGAGAAGGAATACCACCAGCTCTTAGGAAAAAGATATTTAAGCCATTTTTTACTACGAAAACAAACGGTTCTGGGCTAGGGCTTTTTACTATCTATAAGATTGTTTATCTCTCCGGTGGAGAGATGAGTCTAGCAGATAAGGATGAAACAACATTTTTAATAAATCTACCACTAGAGGAAAGATGATGAAAATCGCGATAATAGATGACCAAGACGAGATAAGATACTCTGTTTCAAAAATCCTAAAAAGAGCAAAATATGAAACAGTACTTTTCAATGGCTTAGAAGCAAACATAGTAAAGCAGATAAAAGAAAACAAAATAAATCTTCTTATTGTGGATGTTATGCTTAGTGATGATTTTTCCGGCATAGATTTAATAAAAATACTAAGAGAAAACAGTATAGATTTGCCTGTTATTTTAATGACTGCCTACACAACTCCCACAAACATGATAGAGGCATCAAAAATAGGAATCAAAGATATACTTCAAAAACCTTTCACAGCTGACGAGTTAAAAGATGTGATCAAAAAATATGATGAGAAAAAAGAGAGCTATATAAAAGTCATGGATCAGATAAATGAAGAGTTTGTCGGCTCTTTTGAAACCATGAAAGAGATATATAGCAAGATAGGCATAGCAGCTAATAACAATCTGCCTGTGATGATTTTAGGAGATACAGGAGTAGGAAAAGAGCTTATAGCCAGGCTCATCCATAAAAATTCAAAAAATTCTCGCTCACAGATATTGGCGGTAAACTGCGCTTCCATACCAAAGGAGCTATTTGAATCACAACTTTTTGGACATGAAAAAGGCTCATTTACAGATGCCAACAAACAGCATATCGGTTTTGCCGAAGCTGTTGGAGACGGCACTCTGTTTTTAGATGAGATTGGAGAACTTGACATCTCACTGCAAAGTAAACTCCTTAGATTTTTAGAAAATAAAACTTTTAGGAAAGTCGGTGGAAATAGTGACATAAAATTTCGCGGTAGAATCATATCTGCTACAAATATAAACATAAATAAAAATATAGAAAACGAAAATTTTAGACAAGATTTATATTTTAGACTCTCTATGATAAACATAGAAGTACCAACACTAAAACATAGAAAAAAAGATATACCTATTTTGGTAGATTTTTTTATCAAAAAAGCAAACAAAGAGTTAAAGCTAGATATAAAAGGCATATCCAGTACTGCTTTGGAAATTTTGAAAAATAGACATTATAAAGGAAATATACGAGAGTTAAAAAATATAGTCTATAACTCCATACTGAATGCCCATGAAGATGTAATCCAAGAAGATAACATAAAATTTGAACAACAAAACAAAAAAGAGATTTCCTTAAATGATATATTTTCACATATGCTTGAAACAGAAGGCATAGAAAATGCAAAAACCGCACTAGAAGAGATTGAAAAAGAGTTTTATAAGACTTTGGTAAAAAAAGATGACAATATAACCCACCTTGCAAAATATATGAAAATTTCAAGAAGCACATTAAGGAAAATACTTCAAAAACACAATATAAATACATAATAAACTTATTTTTATATACTGTTTCCATACTAAAACATAAATTTTCAAGATAATGCTAATTTATTACTCCACTAGACAATATCCCAAATATTCAGGATATTGTCTAGTGGAGTAATAA